>SCVT01000420.1 GCA_004296815.1 Reyranella sp.
AGCAGATCGGCGGAGCCGACGTGGTGGTGGCGTCGGGCATGTGGAAGAACGACCTCATCCCGCATGCGTCCAAGCTGAAGTTCATCCAGTCGATCAGCTCGGGCATGGACCAGTATTCCAAGGAGCAGCTCGGCGCCAAGGGCATCCGCCTGGCGAGCGCCGCCGGCGTCAACGCCCGCGCCGTGGCCGAGCACGCCATCGCGCTGATCCTGGCGATCTACCGGCGCCTGCCCGAGGCGCGCGACAACCAGCACAAGAAGGTGTGGCGCGGCATGCTGGGCGACCTCACCCAGCGCGAGGACGAGATCGCCGGCAAGACGATGCTGGTCGTGGGCATGGGTCGAATCGGCAGCCATCTCGCGATGCTGGGCAAGGCTTTCGGCATGAAGGTGATCGGCATCCGCCGAGATCCGTCGCAGGGCGAGAACGGCGCGGACTCGATCTACGGCATGGGCGACCTGGTGAAGCTGGTGCCGCAGGCCGACATCGTGGCGCTGACCTGCGCGCTGACGCCCGAGACCACGGGCCTGATGAGCGCGGCGGCCTTCGCCGCCATGAAGCCGTCGTCGGTCTTCGTCAACGTCGCGCGCGGCAAGGTCGCCGACGAGGACGCGCTGATCAAGACGATGCAGGGCAACAAGATCTGGGCGGCGGCGCTCGACGTCACCGCCGAGGAGCCGCTGCCGGCTGCCTCGCCGCTCTGGACGTTGCCCAACGTCTTCATCACGCCGCATACGGCCGGCGAGACGCGCGCCTACGAGGACAACGTCATCGACATCCTGGTCGAGAACCTCGACCGGCTCTGGAAGGGCGAGAAGACGCTGCGCAACCAGGTCCTCTAGCCCGACCTACTTCTTGTCGTCCTTCTTGTCGTCATTGTCCCGGCGCTGAGGCGCCGGGGCAGGCGCAGGCGCCTGACCCTGTTGCTGCTGCGGCCGGTCGTCGGCCTTGGGCGCATTGTTCGGGCGCTCATTGTTCTGGCGCGGCTGCTGAGGCTGCTGCTGCGGGGGCTGCGCCTGCTGGGTGGCCGGCCGCTGCGGCTGCACGTCCAGACGCTGCTGCTGAGGTTGCGGCTGCGGCGCAGGTGGAACGGCCTGCTGGCGCGGCTGCTCCTGCTTCTGCTGCTGGGGAGCAGGTGCGGGGGCCGGTGCAGGGGCCGGCGCAGGCGCGGCCTGCTTCGGCGGATCGTCGCGCTTCGGCTGCGGCTGCGCCTCGGGCTTCTGCGGCGCAGGGGCTGCCTGCTTCGGCGGCTCCTGTCGTTGCGGTTGCGGAGCCGCCTGAGGGGCGGGAGCAGCCTGCTTCGGCGCGTCCTGCTTCGGCGCAGTCGGGGCTTGCGGCGCGGCCTGTGGTGCCGGAGCAGGCGCCGTCGCGGGCTTGTCCGTCTCCTTGATCTGCGGCGGAGCGGCGCCCTGGCGCGGGCGGAGCTGCGGCGCCGCCGGCTTGGTGTCCTTCGGATCAGTCGAGGCCTTGGGCTCTGTCGCCGCGACCTTGGGTCCCGGCGATGCAGGCTTCTTGGTCTCGGTCGTCGCAGGCTTGGCGAGTGTCGGCATCTCGGCCACGGCGGTCTTCGCCACCGCGACGTTCGGCGCGGCGGCCTTGGCCTTCGCTTCGGCGTCGGCCTTCGCCTTCGCGTCGATCGTGGCGGCGGGGGCCGGAGCGGCGGCGGGCGCCTTCTGCTCGGCCGCCTTCGGGTCGGCCGTCTTCGGATCGACCACCTTCGGATCGGCGGGCTTCGCCTCGTTGGCCGGCGCCGCCGGCGTCGCAGCCACGGCGGTGACCGAGGCGGTCGGTGCGGGCGGCGCTGCGACCGGCGCCACGGTAGCGGCGGCGATCTTGTCCTGCGCCACGCGCAACGCGGCGCGCTGCACGGGCTGCGACTGCACGAACGTCTGCGTCGGCACGATCGTGGCGAAGCGCTGGTTCATCAGGACCGAGTTGCGGCCGGCGATGAAGGCCTCGCGACGCTGCGCGCGCTCCCAGCGGTCGTCGAGATCGCGATCCTGGATCTGCGCCGCGCGATTGAGGCGGCGATAATAGTCGCGGTTGGTCGTGTAGGACGGCACGTAGACCTCGCGTGGGCCCAGCGGGAACCAGCCGACCGGCGCGGTGCTCTGGTTGCCGAGTTGAATGGCGAGCTCGATGCCGCCCACGAAGGCCACCAGCGCCGGCGCATAGACCGGCCGCTGCTCGCGCTGCGGCGGCACCCAGACCCAGCGGCCGCCGCTGTTGGCCCAGCGGCCGTAGTGATACGGCGCGAAGCCCCAGGGCTGCTCGTCGATCCACGTCCAGCCCCACGGCTTCACGTAGGACCAATGGCCGGTGCGATAGGGCGCCCAGCCTGCCGGCACGTTGCGCGGCGACCAGACCTGCCCGTAGTTGCCGTCGTTCGACCACGAGCCGTAGGCGTTGAGATCCTCGTAGCCGGTCATGCCGGCCGGCAGGTACTGCGGTTGCTGGTCGTAGATCACCTGACGGTCGCGGCTGGCCCAGTAAGCCGGCGGGGCGGGCGGCGCGGCGCGTATGGTCTTGAGCTGCATCGCGCTGCCGTCGCCGAAGGCTTCGCCGACCTCGCCCGCGCGCACGGCGAGCACCTTGCCGTCGAGACTTTCGATCTGCGCCGCACCGGCGCGAACGCCGAGACGGGTCGGATCCTCGACCGTGCCGGCCTCGACGTAGTAGTCGCCCTGCTGCTGCAGCGTGATCGTGCCGCGCGGCGTCTGGATCTGGTAGGGCAGCGACGGTTCCATCGCGAAGGTCTTCACGTCGATGCGGCCCTGCGGCATCTGCAGGCGCACCTGGTTGTCGTCGAGCTGCGCCACGCCGAGCTCGGTGCCGCCCTCCATGCGGATGCGCGTGCCGGCGAGGGAGACTTCGCTGCGCGCATTGGGTTCGGTCCAGAGCGCATCGCCGGTCGTCAGCGGCGTGTTGACCACCGCCTTGGTCCAGCCACTTTGCTCGTCGTCGTGGAAGGAGACGGTGCCGTCGACGAAGGCGAGGCGCCCGACGTGGCTCGGCGGTTCGCTTTGCGCGTAGGCGACGCTCGCAAGCGAAACCAGGGATATGCCGGCGACAGCCGCCAGCAGCTTCCCAGTCAGCCCAAATGCTTTCCGTCCAAACGCTTCGCCCATTCGATGCCTCCTGATAGGCTCTTCGGCCAATCCACGAGAACGTCGGCCTTTCGGGGCGGTTCCGGCACGGGAGAAAGATGATGGCCGTTGCAGATCCACACCGCGTAGTGCTCACGGGCGAGAACCCCTTCCTGCGTCTCAGCGAGAAGGACGGCGATCCCAATTCGACGGATGCCAGCTACTGGCGAATCCTGTTCTGCCCGATGGGGCCGGGCCACGTGCTCTACATGAAGAGCGAGCTGACCCACGGCCATTGGCGCATCTACTCCGACAACATCGCCATGGCGCGTTGGCTGCAGCAGACCGTGCAGGGCATGCTCAACCCCGAGCTGAAGGACACCTCGATCCCGGTGATCGACGCCGACTTCAGCAAGGCGGGCGACCCACGCTACTACTGGACGGAGTACGTCTCCGCCGCTGACGCCGAGATCGCGCTCACCTGGCACGACATCGGCGACCCGCTGCTGATCCACACCGAGCCCAACCAGCCGCCCAACCCGCGCCCCTACGGCGTCTGCACCGTGCTGGTGCCGGCGCTCTCGGGCCGTCTGACGCTGAACGGCCAGCAGGCGCGCGGCAAGCCGTGGGCCCGCGAGCGCGAGGGCCGTCCCTTCAGCACCTCGGCGCTGGCCTTCTCCGAAAGCTGGACGGAGCAGCGCTAGGCGGCGCGGGGCGCGAAGCCGTAGGCCTCGGCGAGGAGGGTGTAGCTGCGACGCCGCACCTCCTCGTCGTAGACCCAGGTGACAACCGCCATCTCGTCGACGCCGACCCGCTCCTTAAGCTCGGTGATGCGGGCCGCGACCTCGGGTCCGGTGCCGACGAAGGAATCCTTTCGGAACTGCTCCATCTTCGCGAGCTCGTACGCCGCGAGCGGCGCCTTGGCCGCCTCGTCGGGCGGCAGCAACGGGCCCAGCACGTTCTTGTCGCGGTTGATGCGGGAGAGCGCGCGCGACGTGAAGTGATGCTGCGCCTCGTCCATCGACGGCGCGGCCAGCGCCCACACGCAGAGGCCCGAGCGCGGCTCGGGATGGCGCGCGCTCGGCCGGTAGGTGCGCTTATAGAGGTCGATGGCGCGCTCGCCGCCCGCACCGTCGCTGAAGAACCAGGCGTAGCAATAGGGCAGGCCGAACAGGGCGGCGACCTGTGCGCCGTAGTCGGAGCTGCCTAGGATCCAGACCTCGGGCGCGGTGTCGCCTTGCGGGAAGGCCTTCACCGTGGCGAAGGGATGGCGGTCGATCAGCGGCTCGTTGTGCACCCAGGCGATCAGGTCGCGCACGTCGGCCGGGAAGTGCTCCGGGCGCTCGTTGGCCGCCGGATTGAGCGCATAGGCGGTGCGGCCGTCGGAGCCCGGCGCGCGGCCCAGCCCCATGTCGATGCGGCCCGGCGCCAGCGCGTCGAGCACGCGGAACACCTCGGCGACTTTGAACGGCGAGTAGTGCGGCAGCATGATCCCGGCGCTGCCGATGCGGATGCTGTTCGTCCGCGCGGCGATCGCCGCCATCACGATCTCGGGCGCGGTGCCCACGATGGTCGGATGGTTGTGGTGCTCGGAGACCCAGAAGCGCTCGTAGCCCAGCGCCTCGCAATGCTCGGCGAGCGCCACGGTGTTGCGGATCGACTGGCCGTGCGGCCGGCCGGAGATGGCGATCGACTGATCGAGGACGGAAAGGCGGAAGGGCTTCGACATGGGCTGCCGGAGATAGGCGCTCGCGCCTATTCCGGCAAGGTGGCGATCATGTAGAGCGTCTGCAGCTGCGGCGTCGGCCGCGCGTTCTTGCCGAACACGTCGCCGAAGATCGTGGCGATCTGGCCCGACTTGTAGATGTGGCTGAGCGCCCGGTCGACCGCGAGGCGGAAGTCGCTTTCGCCGAGCTTCATGGCAAGCGCGAAGGGCTCGATGCTGAGATAGGTGTTGGCGAGCAGGATCTTCGAGGCGTCCTTGTGGTCCTTGATCAGCGCCGTGAGCATCGCGCCGCCGGCGAAGTAGGCCGCGATCTCGCCCTTCTCGAGCGCCGTCATGGCGTCCTGCGGCTTGGTGAAGGGCACGATGGTCGCGTTGACGTGCACCGCGGCCAGGCCCTTCTTCAGCTCCTCCTCGGTCAGCGTGCCGGCGATCGCGCCGACCTTCTTGCCGGCCATCTTCTGGATGTCCTGCGGCCCGTCGTTGCGGATGGCGAAGCTGGTGCCGTCGACGAAGGTGGTGATCGAGAAGTCGACCAGCGCGCGGCGGTCCAGGGTCTCGGTGAGGGAGTCGCAGATCAGGTCGACCTTGCCCTGGCGCACCATGTCGATGCGGTTCTCGGTCGTCACCGGCAGGAACTCGATCCTGAGGTTGGGCATGTTGAGCTGCTTGGCGATGTGCTGCGTGACGGCCGCGCAGAGCTCGACCATGAAGCCCTGCGGCTGGCCCTTGTCGTTGGCGTAGGCGAAGGGCGCCGCATCGGCGCGCATGCCGCCACGGATGATGCCGCTCTTGCGGATGTCGTCGAGCGTGCCGGCGGCTGCGGCGCCCGCGCTCAGGAGAGCCGACG
>SCVT01000421.1 GCA_004296815.1 Reyranella sp.
GGCCTATCGCGCCGGAATCGCGAGGGCTGTAGGATGAGGTCTTCGATCTCGAGGAGGGAGCGCTCCATGGCCGTCACCATCACGCCGCTCACACCCGGCTTCGCCGGCGAAGTGGGGCCGATCGACCTGCGCCAGGTGCACGATCGCCCGTCGCTCGAAGCGATCCGCGCCGGCATGGACAAGTACGCCGTGCTGGTCTTCCGCGACCAGCAGTTCACCAACGAGGAGCAGCTCGACTTCGCGCAGCGCTTCGACGGCACCTTGCACGCCCGCACCTCCTCCTCGGCGATCGGCAAGAACCGCTTCGGCAACGAGGCGCTGGCCGACGTCTCCAACGTCGACAAGGACGGCAAGATCCGCGACCGCAACAACCGCATGCGGGCCTCCTCCGTGAGCAACCGCCTGTGGCACACCGATGCGTCGTTCGTCGATCCGCCGGGCCGCTACTCGATGCTGTCGGCGCGGGTCGTGCCGACGGTGCGCGCCGACACCGAGTTCGCCGACATGCGCGCGGCCTACGACGCGCTCGACGAGGAGACGCGTGCGTCGATCGAGGGGCTGCGCGTTTATCATTCCATCGTCTATTCGCGCCACGTGCTGGGCTTCGACTTCACCCCGGAGGAAGCCGACAAGCTGAAGGGCGCCGTCCATCCGCTGGTCCGCACCATCCCGACCTCGGGCCGCCGCGCCCTCTACCTCGCCTCGCATGCCGCCCATGTCGAGGGCTGGCAGGTGCCGGAGGGACGGCTGCTGCTGCGCGACCTCACCGACCACGCCACGCAGCCGCAGTTCATCTACCGCCACATCTGGCGGCCGCATGATTTCGTGATCTGGGACAATCGCTGCACCATGCATCGCGCCCGGCCGTTCGACGACCAGGCCCATCGCCGCGAGATGCGCCGCACCACGACGCTCGACCTGCCCTTGCCGGCCTAGCCCGGACGATGCCCAAGTTCCTGCGTATCGGCGTCCACCAGAAGAACGTCTCCGGCTACACGTCGAAGGCGTGGCTGATCCGTCGCGCCGGCTCGACGGTCCACCTGAAGTGGGGCGCCGTCGAGGTCCAGGGCATAGGCGAGGCCCGCAAGGTCCACTGGACCGTCCCGCCGCGCGAGAAGACGATCCGTTGCCGCTCGGTGGAGCGCGCCAACGACTATGTGAAGAACGCCGTCGCACGCAGGCGCAGCCATCGCTACGTGCCGCTCACGGGAAACATCGCCCTCAAACGCCGGCCGAGTGGCGGTGACGCCAAGCAGGTGCTGGCCACGATCCTGTTCGTCGACATCGTGGGCTCCACGGCGAAGGCCGCGCGGCTGGGCGACTCGCGCTGGACGCAGGTGATGACCCACTACTACGCGACGGTCCGCAAGGAGCTGAAGACGTCACGCGGCAAGGAAGTCGTGACGACGGGCGACGGGCTGCTCGCGACGTTCGGCACGCCGGCGCCGGCGGTCCAGTGCGCGCTCGCCATCCGCGAGGCGGTCCGCACGCTGGGGCTTGAGCTCCGGCAGGGGCTGCACGTGGGCGAATACAAGAAGAGCGGGCCCGACGTGGCCGGCATCGCCTTCCACATCGGCGCGCGGGTCGCCGCGAAGGCGCGTCCCGGCGAAGTGCTGGTCTCGAAGTCGGTCAAGGACCTGATGG
>SCVT01000041.1 GCA_004296815.1 Reyranella sp.
ACCGCTGGCGTCGCCAGCGTCAAAAAACCCGCGAGAAGAAACCTATAAAGCTTCCCGCTCGGGGGCCTGCGCGCGCGCTGCCCTGTCCTCCAGCTCTGCCGCGTAGAGCAGCAGCCGGTCGCAGGCCTCACGATCGAGAAGGCTTGCCGCGTAGCGCCGCGCGCGTTGGGCCTGCTCGCGCAGCCGGTTCAAGTCGACGAAGTCCGGTTTCTTATCGCTCATGGGCCATCCTAGCGGCGTGAGCAATGCCGAGAGACCGGCGGAAGTTCCCATCAAGGATTTGTGGCGAACCATTCGCAACAAAAGCCGTCGCAATTGCCATTTGCACCGCTTCCGCAAACTGCAGTGACGACGCGTTCTTCCAAATCGGATTGGTTCGATGCTGACCGCTGGGGAGCGATACCATAGGATTTTTTCACTGCAGGCGCAGGGAGGGGCTGCGCCTTTCGGATGGGGTGGGCGTGGTCTCAACGTTGATGAGCGAGCCGGGCGGGCTGCACCGGCGGCCACGGCTGGGCGAGATGGCGCGTGCCTTTCCGCGGCAGGCGCGGCGCATCCTGGGACCGGGCC
Organism: Reyranella sp.; assembly: GCA_004296815.1. GTDB lineage: Bacteria > Pseudomonadota > Alphaproteobacteria > Reyranellales > Reyranellaceae > Reyranella. Next base: position 571 of record SCVT01000041.1, read on the forward strand.
TCGCCGTGCTCGCCGGCATCGCGGGCGCCGTCTTCGCGGCTTCTGCGGCCGCGGGCGTATTCGCGATCTCCGCCGCGTCCCACCCTGTGCCGGGGCTCGCACTGCCGCTGCTCGGCCTGGTGGTCGCGGGCCTGATCCTGCTCTTCCTCGTCGTGGGCACCTCGGTGGCCTCACAGGCACTGGAGCGCAGTGCGGTCGACGCGCGGACGCTGCTGTCGGAGACGCTCGAAGCCCTGCCGGCCGGCATCGTGGTCTATGACGAGAACGGCAGGCTGATGATGTTCAACTCGGCGGCGGCACAGATCAGCCCGGTGCTGCGCCGGCCCGACGCGATCGGCATGAGCTATGCCCAGCTCGTCCACGCCTCGATGGCGCCCGGCGGGCCGGGCCGTTCGTGGGACGGCGCGGACGCCGAGGGATGGATCCACCGCTTCCACACCAAGACCACCAGCCAGACGCGGCGCAGTGCCGACGGGCGATGGTTCGAATGGGCGGAAAAGGCGATGCCGTCGGGCCGCACGGTGGGGCTGCGCGCCGACGTGACCGACCTCAAGACGCTGCAACTAGCCGCGGAAGAGGCGAGGTCGGAGTTCCAGCAGCTCGTGGCCTCGCTGTCGGACATGGTGTTCGAGATGGACGTGTCGAGCGGCATCCTGACCTTCGCCAGCGCCGCCGCCTCCGACCTCCTGGGCATTCCGGCCGGACAGCTGGTGGGCACCACGCCCCTCGACCTGGTGCACGAGGAGGACCGCGCGCGCCTGCGCCGATCGCTCCGCCGTCGCCTCGTTTCGGGCGACGAGGAGGTGCACAGCGTACGGTTCCGGGTGAAGCTGGCCGGCGGCGGGCTGCGCAACGTCGAGGCGCGCTTCCGGCGCTATGCGCGCAACGACGACAAGCCGATGGTGAGCGGCGTCCTGCGTGACATCGAAGAGGAGACGAAGCTGCTGGCCGGCCTCGAGCAGCAGCGCCGACAGCTCGCCTCCGTCATCGAATCGAGCGGTGCGCTGATGGTGCTGACCAACCGGGCACTGCGGATCGAGATGGCGAACCGCGAGTTCTGCGAGTTTGCCGGCGTCGCCATCGACGCGGCCCGAGGACAGAAGCTCGACGAGCTGGTGTACCAGCCGGTCGACGCGGATCTGCTGCATCGCTGGCTGTCACAGCGCTGGACGGACGAGACGCCCGCGACGGCGCGCACGACGATCTCGGTGCCCGACAGGGAGGGCCGCCCGCGCCTGATCCTGCTCACCGCGCGGCCGGTAGTGGACGCAAGAGGTGCCGTCCGGCAGATCGCGTTCATCGGCGTCGACGACACCGAGCGTCATGCCGCGGAGCAGGCGCTGTTCGACCTGGAGAGACTGACGAGCGTGGGCGAACTGGCGGCATCGGTCGTGCACGAGGTCAACCAGCCGCTGCAGGTGATCTCGCTGGTCGCGGAGAACGGACTGGAAGATGCGGAGGATCGCGGCGACACCATCGCGAAGACCTCGTACGAGAAGATCCTGAGGCAGGTCAGCCGTGCGGGGCGTCTGATGGGCGAGCTCCGCGCCTATTCGCGGCGCACGATGCACGAAGCGCCGATGCCGTTCGATCCGGTCGCGGCCGTGCACGGCGCCGTCGAGCTGACACGGGACCAGCTGCGCAAGGCGCAAACCACCCTCTCCGTCGAGTGCCCCGACAGCCTGCCGGCGGTGCGCGGCCATATCAGCCGACTGGAGCAGGTGCTGATCAACCTGATCAACAATGCCCGCGACGCGATGGCCGCCCGGCCCCCGGAGGATGAGAGACCCAGGGAGATCAGGCTGTCCGCGCGGCCGGAGGCGGAAGGCGCCGCCGTCGTCATCGCCGTCGACGACAATGGCAGCGGGATCGCGCCCGAGGTGCTGCCGCGGCTGTTCCAGATGTTCGTGACGACGAAGCCCCGCGACAAGGGGACGGGGCTCGGCCTTTCGGTCTGCCAGCGGATCGTCGACGACATGGGCGGCACGATCTCCGCGGAGAACCGGGTCGAGGGCGGTGCGCGGTTCACGATCCGGCTGCCCTGCGAGAGTGCGACCGGGGCCGCCTGACCAGGTCAGCAAGGATCAGGGTCCCCGCGAAGCAGGGCTTGCACGATGCCGGGTGCCGCCCGGCTGAAACCCCGCCCCTTGTGGATTTTGCCGGCCTTTGCATTTTTTTCGGACAGGGACTTGAAGCCGTTTGACCAGCGCCTAGATCGTTTGCCGGCGGCGCGGAAAGCCCGCCACCGGCGGT
>SCVT01000422.1 GCA_004296815.1 Reyranella sp.
TTTGGGAGCGCGCCCATCTTACAACAAAGTCCTCACCCTGAGGAGCGCCCCGCAGGGGCGCGTCTAAAAGGGTGAGGTCAATCGGGGCGCTACTGCCCCGTCTTGATGCCGGCGTCCTTGATCACCTTAGCCCATTTCGGGATGTCGGCGGCGATGGCAGCGCGGGTCTCCTCGGGCGTCGAGCCCACGAGGTCGAGGCCCATCGCCTCGAAGCGCTTCTTGTATTCGATGTCGGCCAGCACCTTGAGCGACTCGGCGCGCACCTTGTCGACGATCGGCTTGGGCAGGTTGGCCGGCCCCAGCAGCGCGAACCACGAGGTCGCCTCGAAGCCGGGGAAGCCCTGCTCCGCGAGCGTCGGCAGGTCGGGCGCCGCGGTCGCGCGCTTCAGCGAGGTGACGGCGATGCCGCGCACGCGGCCGTCGCGCACCAGCGGCATGCCGGCGCCGGCGTTCTGGATGCCGACCGGCACGACGCCGCTCATCACGTCGGTCAGGTTGGCGCCGCGATAGGGGATGTGCTCCATCTTGATGCCGGCGAGGTGGCAGAACAGCTCGCCCGCGATGTGCTGCGGCGTGCCGACGCCCGGCGTGCCGTAGGAGAGCTTGCCGGGATTGGCCTTGGCGTAGGCGATCAGGTCGGCGATCGACTTCACCGGCAGGTCGTTGTTCACCACGAACACCGACGGCATCACCAGCGAGGTCGAGATCGTGGTCAGGTCCTTCAGCGGATCGAAGGGCAGCGCCTGCATCGAGGGCAGGATGGTGATGGCGGCATTGCCCGACCACATCAGCGTGTAGCCGTCGGGGGCCGCCTTGGCGACGCGGTCGACGCCGATCGCGCCCGAGTTGCCCGTGACGTTCTCGACCACCACCGGCTGGCCCCACGCCTCGGAAAACTTCTGCGCGAACATGCGCGCCGTGACGTCGGTGGCGCTGCCGGCGGTGAAGCCGACGACCAGCTTCACCGGCTTGTCGGGCCAGTTGGTCTGCGCAGTGGCGGATGTCGCGATGCCGAACGCAAGCAGGCAGGCCGCGGCGGCGCGGATCAGTGGACTCATTGTTGTTTCCTCCCGGCGCTCTTTGGCGCGATCGGGGAAGGCTATGGACAAGACATTGGGTCTGCAACACGCGCGCGGGTTTCGCCGCCACCTCGCACTGACTGGCGGAAGCAAGCGCTGCGCTTGACAATCTATCGGTTAATTCCTATCTACCTTCCTGCCGGAACGTATTCCAAGACCCAGCGTCTTATCCTTGGGCAACAAGAAGAACGGAGCTCCAGAATGCACGCTTCTGCCGCGCACGAAGTATCCCCCGCGGATCAGCCTTCATCCGCCGATATCAAGGCCTTGCGCGGCAAAGCGTGGGACATCCGACCTCGGCAGGTCGCGAAGGTCACGGGCATCGCCAGCGCGCTCGCGCTCCTCGCCGCCTGCAACTCAGGGCCGCCGCTCAAGGCGCCCTCGCCCGACGAGCCGATCTCGACGGTTCGCTATCAGTGCCAGCAGAACAAGACGATGGTCGCCGACTTCTACGACGGCCCCTCGCGCACCGGCGCCGACGGGCGGCCGATCCCCGGCGGCCGCGTGCTGGTGCAGCTGAGCGACGGCCGCAAGTTCAGCCTGCCGCAGACGCTCTCGGGCTCGGGCATCCGCTACGCCGATTCGAGCGAGGCCATGGTGTTCTGGAGCAAGGGCGACACCGCCTTCGTCGAGGAAGGGCCGAACAAGGCGGTGACCTACCGGGACTGCGTGGCGAAGAAGGCCTGATTTCAAAAGAGTCCGCTTTCGGCGGACATGGGACATGAGGCGACAGCGCCGAAAGACGAAGGAGATCAGAGGCTTGAGGCCGATGTCCGGGGCGTGAGGCTCGCGCGCTAGAGTCCCGGAAAATGTCCGCTATCGCCGTCCGGCCAGCGCGCGGTTCTCGAGGCGGCTGAGCAGCCGGACCAGCGGCCAGAGGATCAGGAAGTAGATCACCGCGGCCATGACGATCGGCGTGGGATTGTAGGTGATGCTCTGGGCCTGCCGCGCCTCGTAGAGCAGCTCAGGCACGGCGACGACCGAGCCCAGCGAGGTGAGCTTCACCACCTCGAGCGTGTTGGAGAGGAGATCGGGCAATACGTTGCGCACGGCCTGGGGCAGCACGACGTAGCGCATCGCCTGCAGGCGGGAGAGACCGGTGGAGCGCGCCGCCTCGACCTGGCCGTTGGGCACGGACTCGATGCCGGCGCGGAAGATCTCGCCGTAGTACGAGCCGGTGTTGAGGAAGAAGGCGATCGCCACGCAGGCGAAGCCGCCCAGCTCCAGTCCGGCGAAGGGCAGGCCCGCGAACAGGAGGATCAGGAGGACCAGCGGCGGGAAGGCGCGGAAGAAATCGACCCAGGCCATCAGCGGCCAGCGCACCAGCGGATGCTTGATGCTGGCGAGCAGCGCCAGGATGAGGCCGCCCAGCAGGCCTAGGGGCACCACGATCAGCGACAGAAGGATCGTGTTCTTGAGGCCGGACAGCACGATCGGCCAGGCGGCCATCATGATGTCGAGGTTGAAGAAGGTCTGGATCATCGCTTCGCCCTCATCGCTTCCACGCGAACTTGGACTCGATCCAGCGGGCCGCGACGACGACCGGGAAGAAGAGAACGATGTAGGCCGCGGCACCCATCATCAGCGGCGAGGGATTGTAGGAGTTGGACATCGCCGAGCTCGCCTGCCCCAGGATCTCGGTGACGGCCACGACGGTGCCGAGCGCCGTGCCCTTGGTGATGGCGATGGTGCGGTTGGTGAGCGGCGGGATGGTGAGGCGGAAGGCCTGCGGCAGCACGACGTTGAACAGGGTCTGGCTGAAGGAGAGGCCGGTCGAGCGCGAGGCCTCCCACTGGCCTTTCGGGATCGAGGTGATGCCGGCCCAGAAGATCTCCTCGGAGAAGGCCATCAGCACGAAGGCGAGCGACAGCCAGGTCGAGACGAAGCCCGAGGGCGCGGGCCCGGCATAGGGCAGGCCGAAATAGATCAGGACGATGACGACCAGTGGCGGCAGCGAGCGGAAGAGATCGACGATGAAGATGATCAGCCAGTTGAGCGGCCGGATGGCGAGCGCGCGCAGCAGCGCCAGCGCCAGGCCCGCCGCGAGGCCGGTGACCACGATCAGCAGCGCCAGCTCGATGGTCACCACCATGCCCGACAGGATGTCGGGCAGGTACTTCTCCATCACCTTGGCGTTGAAGAAGGTCTCGGTGAACTTGTCCCAGCGGTTCACGGGCTCAGTGCCGCTGGATCTGGCCGATGAAGGCGCGCGTGCGCTCGTGGGCGGGGTTCTCGAAGATGCTGGCCGGCGGCCCCTGCTCCACGATCAGCCCGTCGTCCATGAAGACCACGCGGTCGGCAGCGTTCCTCGCGAAGCCCATCTCGTGGCTGACCACGATCATGGTCATGCCGCTTTCGCGCAAGCCGCGCATGACCTCGAGCACCGAGCCCACCAGCTCGGGGTCGAGCGCGCTGGTCGGCTCGTCGAACAGCATGACGCGCGGCTCGAGCGCGATCGAGCGCGCGATGGCCACGCGCTGCTGCTGGCCGCCCGAGAGCTGCCCCGGCGTGTGGTCGGCGCGGTCGGCGAGGCCCACGCGGTCGAGCGCGGCGCGGGCCAGCGCATCGGCCTCGGCGCGGCTCTTGCCCGCCACCTTGCGCAGCGCCAGCGTCACGTTGCCCAGCGCCGTCATGTGCGGATAGAGGTTGAAGGACTGGAACACCATGCCGATGCGCTGGCGCGCATGGTTGATGTCGGTCTTCGGGCTCAGCATGTCGATGCCGTCCACCACGACCGAGCCGGAGGACGGTTCCTCCAGCCGGTTGAGGCAGCGCAGCAGGGTCGACTTGCCCGAGCCCGACGGACCGATGACGAAGACCAGCTCGCGCTCGTCCACCTTGAGATCGACGCCCTTCAGGACATGAAGGGCGCCGAAATGCTTGTGGATGCCGCGAGCCTCGACGATGTGCTTTTGCGTCATCGCCTCAGGTCAGTTGCACTTGAGTTCGTGCGGCGTCGGATCGTAGCCCGGCATGCCCGGCACGCCGTAGCCCGGCGTCACCACGACGGCGAGGTCGTCGGCCTCGGGCTTCTTGTTGAACCACTTCTCGTAGAACTTGGCCATCGTGCCGTCCTTCTTCATGCAGTCGAGCGCATCCTGCAGCTCGGCGCGCAGCTTGGGATTGTCCTTCGGCACCGGCGCTGCCCAATGAGCACGCGTCTCCTTCAGTTCGAGGTCGGCCACAAACTGCGGGTTCTTGGACGAGGCGTAGACGATCACGGTGTTGCCGCCGAGCGTGGCGTAGGCGCGGCCCGAGAGCACGGCCTGCACGGCATCGGGCTGGGTGTCGTAGACCTGGACGGTGAAGCCGTGCTCCTCGCCCATCTTCTTGGCCAGCGTCTCGTAGGGCGTGCCCTTGTTGACGGCGACCGACTTGCCCTTGAGGTCTGCCCAGCCCTTGATCGGCGCCGAGCCCTTCTTGATGCCGAACTGGAAGGCGGTCCACAGATAGCCCGCCGTGAACAGCATGTTCTCGGCGCGCTCCTTGGTGACGGTGGTGGGTGCGGCGATGAAGTCGTAGCGGCCGGCCGCCATGCCGGGGATCAGCGTCGAGAAGCTCACCGCATCGATGGTGATGTCGCGCTTCATGCGCTTGGCGACCTCGGTGAAGACGTCGATCTGGAAGCCCTCGACGCCGCCGCCGAGCTTGGGCATGGCGTGCGGGGCGAAGGTGCCGTCGACGCCGGTGCGCAGCGGCGGCTTCTTGTCCTGTGCGAACGTGGGGCTGGTAGCGAAACTGGCACAAAGCACAAAGGCCGCGGCGAGCGCGGCGTAGCGGCGTTTCATCATGTGTAGCCTCCCAAAGAAATCCCCAAGCACGGACGTTAGATCAGCCATTGTTGAATAGCAATTTAGAGGCCATCTTGAGCGACATGTCCGACCGCATCCTCGTCATCAATCCCAACTCCACCGAGGCCGTCACCCGGGGCATCGATGCCGCCATGGAGCCGCTGCGCATGAAGGGCGGCCCCGTCATCGAATGCGTCACCCTGAAGGAAGGCCCGCCCGGCATCGAAAGCCAGGCCCATGTCGAGCAGGTCGTGGGACCGATCGGCAAGATGGTGACCAAGCGCGACAACGACTGCTCGGCCTTCGTCATCGCCTGCTACTCCGATCCCGGCCTCCACGCGGCACGCGAAATCACGACCAAGCCGGTCCTCGGAATTGCCGAGTGCGGCATCCTGACCGCGCTCACCTTGGGCCAGCGCTTCGGCGTGATCTCGATCCTGAAGAAGTCGATTCCGCGCCACCTGCGCTATGTCGGGCAGATGGGCGTGGCCGACCGCATGGCCGGCGACCGCGCCATCGGGCTGGGCGTCGTCGAGCTTTCAAACGAGGCCATCACCTTCGCCCGCATGGCCGAGGTCGCGGCCGAGCTGCGCGACGAGGATGGCGCCGACGTCCTGGTCATGGGCTGCGCCGGCATGGCGCGCTATCGCGACCGCCTGCAGCGCCACGTCGGCCTACCGGTGGTCGAGCCCAGCCAGGCAGCCGTCTCGATGGCGATCGGCCGCGCGCGACTCGGCTGGTCGGCCTGAGGCCTGCTCGCCCCAGTCTATTCCCGGCGGAACTCGTGTTCGAAGTTTAGCCTGTCGCGGCAGAGCGCCAGCGTGTCGCTGACGCGGCGGCAGGTCAGGCTGTTGGGCGGACCCGTCCATTCCGCCACCGACGGCCTGCAGCCGACGGCGGGCTGGGTCGTGCCTAAGGTGCTGTCATTGCCGAACCGGGCCGTGATCGGCGCGGCGCAGGTGATGGCGCCGGTGCTCGGGCAAACGGAGGTCGACGTGCGCTCGCCGCCGCCGTTGGTGCCAAAGCAGATGCGACCCGCCTTGACGTCGCACATTTCCGAACGGCCGCG
>SCVT01000423.1 GCA_004296815.1 Reyranella sp.
CCACGCTGGCTCGACGCCATCTTCTCTTCCGCGCTCGCCGTAGAGCGGGCCGTGATCGCGGCGGGCATCAGCCTGCCGTTCGGCGGTTCCCTCCTGGTCGTGGCGGCCCGGAATGAGTGACGCCAAGCCGCCGACGCCGGCGCTCTCTGTCGTCGTGCCGGTCTACAATGGTGCGGCGACGGTCGGCGAGCTGGTGCGCGCGCTCCGGGCGCTGGAGATCGAGGGCGGGCTCGAGATCGTACTCGCCGTCGACGGCAGTCCCGACAACAGCCTCGACGTCTGCAAGAAGCTTGCCGCCGAGCCCGGAGCGCCGGTGATCGTGCTGAGCCTCAGCCGCAATTTCGGCGAGCACAACGCAGTGATGGCGGGCCTGTCGCGGGCGCGTGGCGACTTCGCCATCACCATGGACGACGACCTGCAGAATCCACCGGAGGAAGTGCGTCGCCTGTTCGAGCATGCACGCGACGGCAAGTACGACGCGGTGTACACCTATTACGAAGACAAGAAGCACGAGGCGTGGCGCAATCTCGGCAGCCGCTTCACCAACTGGTGCGCCGACCGCCTGATCGACAAGCCGCCCGGCCTCTATCTCTCGAGCTTCCGCTGCATCTCCGCCTTCGTGCGCGAGCGCATCACGGCGAGCTACGAGGGGCCGTACCCTTATGTCGACGGTCTGGTCTTCCAGGTGACGCAGAATGTTGGCCGGCTGCAGGTCTCCCATCTGCCGCGCGCGGAAGGCCGCTCGAACTACACGCTGCGCCGCCTGATCCGGCTGTGGCTGGCGATGTTCCTCAACTTCTCGGTGATGCCGCTCCGCCTCGCGACCCTGCTGGGGCTTGGCTTCGGCGCACTCGGCGCGCTCGCGGCGGCGATCACCATCGTCGAGGCGATCATTTCCGACAAGCCGCCGCAAGGCTGGGCGTCGCTGATGGTCGCGGTCCTGGTGCTGGCGGGCGTGCAGCTCGTGGTGCTGGGCATGATCGGCGAGTATGTCGGTCGCATGTTCCTGGCGGTGAACCGTAAGCCGCAGTATCTGGTGCGGGAGGTCTTCCGTCGCGGCGCGAACGGTCTGGACGTCGAGCGGCCCAAGGTCGATACACGCGCCGCAGGCCAGCCGCACCGCGAACCTGTACCGGGAGACTAAGCTGAAGGGGGCGAGGAGATGACGTTCTACTACGTGATGCTGGGCATCGGCATCCTCGCGGGCATCGGTGGCCAGGTGTTGCTGAAGACCGGCGCCGACGCGCCCGACTTCTTCAGCCAGCTGATGCGGCCGTCGACCATCGCGGGCCTCGCGCTCTACGGTTCGGCGGCCTTCCTCTACATCATCGCGCTGCGGAAGATCCCGGTCTCGGTCGCCTTTCCCAGCGTGTCGCTCTCCTATGCGATCGTTGCAGTGCTCGGCCACTTCCTTTTCGGCGAGCCGTTCGGCATCAAGCAGATCGGCGGCCTCGCCTTGATCGTGGGCGGCGTCGTTCTCATCAACCAGAGCTGAGGGACGGCCCGTGGACTACGAGCAGATCAAGTACGAGACCAAGGACAACATCCTCACCATCACGCTGAACCGGCCGGACAAGCTCAACGCCTTCACCGGCAAGATGCTGTCGGAGCTGCTCGACGCGATGGATCGCGCCGACCGCGACGACGACGTGCGCGCGATCGTGTTCACCGGCGCTGGCCGCGGCTTCTGCGCCGGTGCCGATCTCTCCGGCGGCGCCAACACTTTCAACGCCGAGAATCGCGGGCCGGTCGATCCCGGTCTCGACGGCCATCGCGACGGCGGCGGGCTGTTCACGCTGCGCGCCTACGAATCGCTGAAGCCCACCATCGCCGCCTGCAACGGGCCGGCGGTCGGCGTCGGCATCACCATGCAGCTCGCGATGGATATTCGGCTCGCCTCCGAGGCGGCGCGCTACGGCTTCGTGTTCACGCGTCGTGCCATCGTGATGGAAGCCTGCTCGAGCTGGTTTCTGCCGCGTCTCGTTGGGCCGCAGCAGGCGCTCGAATGGGTCATGACCGGCCGCGTGTTCGATGCCCAGGAGGCGCTGAACGGTCGCCTTGTGCGCTCGATCCACAAGCCCGACGCGCTGCTGCCCGCGGCCTATGCGCTGGCCCGCGAGATCGTGGACAACACCGCGCCGGTCTCGGTCGCGCTCAACCGGCACATGATCTGGAAGATGCTGGGCGCCGACCATCCCATGGAGGCGCACAAGGTCGACTCCAAGGGCATCTACGCCCGCGGCAAGTCGGCCGACGTGAAGGAGGGCGTGGTCGCCTTCCTCGAGAAGCGACCGGCGAAGTTCCCCATGAAGGTGAGCGACGGCATGCCGTCCTACTTCCCGTGGTGGAAGGAACGGACCTTCAAGTAGGCCTCAACGGCCGGTGAACCGCGCCGCGCGCTTCTCGAGAAAGTGTGCGACGCCTTCCTTGAAGTCCGAGGTCTGGAACGAGAGGTCCATCTCGTGGTTCGCCTGGGTCGTGGCCTCGGCGAGGGTCTGGAACTCGGCCTCCCAGAGCTGGCGCTTCATGACGGCGACCGAGCGCGGTGAGACGGTGTTGGCGAGCAGGATGGCGTAGGCGCGCGTCTCGGCCAGCAGCTTGTCGTCGGCGATGACGCGGTTAACCAGGCCCATGGCCAGTGCCTCGGGCGCGCGGAACTTGCGGGCGGAGCAGAGCAGGTCGAGCGCCGTCGGCAGGCCGACCAGTCGCGGCAACAGCCAGCTGATCCCGTGCTCGGCGATCAGGCCGCGCTGGGCGAAGGCCGTCGTGAAGGCCGCGGACTCGCCCGCGAAGCGCAGGTCGGCGTAGAGCGGGATCACCATGCCGAGACCGGCCGCGGGGCCGTTGATGGCGGCGATGATGAACTTCGGGATGGCCGGGAAGTAGGAGTAGTTCATCTTGAACTCGGCCAGCGTGCTGCCGCCCGGCAGGCCGTCCTGCGCCTTGCTCGACCGGTCGGTCGAGGCGCCGGCGCCGATCGCCTGCAGGCCACCCATATCGGCGCCGGCGCAGAAGCCGCGACCCGCGCCGGTCAGGATGATCGCCCGGACCTCGGAGTCCGCGCCGGCCTTGTGCATGGCGTCCTTGAGGTCGAGGTGCATCTGGCGCGTCCAGGCATTGAGCTTCTCCGGACGGTTGAGCGTGATCGTGCAGATGCGGTCCGCGACGTCGTAAAGGACGGTTTCATAGGCCATCTGGAGGTCTCCTCATGTGCATTCTTGTGGCTGGAATGATAGGGCGGTGGCGATACAAATGGGACCCAATCACTACAAATGGCACCCGATTGGAGGCGGGGAACGGGACCTGTTGGACTAGGATCGCTTCGCGGACGGGGGACTGTCAGGGGTGACGGGAAGGGTCCGCAGACAAACGTTTTCATGGTATCTTGCAGCTACAAAGCAATGAACATTGCCGAGGTAGGAAATGGCTAAACGCGAGTTCGCCCACCCGAACGAGATGCACAAATACGTGGGCCAGGAAATTGGGGTCAGCGACTGGGTCGAGATATCCCAGGACAGGATCAATCTCTTCGCCGATGCAACCGGCGACCATCAGTGGATCCATGTGGATGTCGAGCGGGCCAAGAAGGACATGCCGGGCGGCAAGACCATCGCCCACGGCTTCCTGACGCTGTCCCTGATCCCGATGCTCAACCACCAGATCTCGCACATCAACAACGTGCGCAACGGCATCAACTACGGCTGCAACAAGGTGCGCTTCACCAGCCCGGTCCCGGCCGGCGCCAAGGTCCGAGCCCGTGCGAAGCTGATCGCCGCCGATCCCATGGACAAGGGCGGCGTGCGGCTGACCAACCAGATCACGATCGAGATCGAAGGACAGGAGCGCCCGGCCTGCGTGGCCGAGACCATGTCCATCGTCTACGGCACCTGAGGGCTGTTCGTTGCTCACACGTGAAGAACTGAGCTCAGAGCGCATCGACCAGATCGTGGCCGACGCGCGGGCTGCCGGTTACCACTTCTTCCTGTCGTCGGCGGAACGCGAGGCCAGCCTCAAGGAGGCGCTCGCGGGCTACCAGCCGGGCGAGGATGTCTGGGTGTTCGCCTATGGCTCGCTGATGTGGAACCCGGCGTTTGAGTTCGCCGACCAGCAGCCCTGCAAGGTCGACGGCTGGCGCCGCTCCTTCTGCTTCTGGACGCCGCTCGGCCGCGGCACGCCCGAGCTACCCGGCCTGATGCTGGCGCTCGAGGGCGGCGGCGAGTGCGAGGGCATCGCCTACCGGCTGGCCCCGAACCAGGTGCACAGCGAACTCGGCATCCTATGGAACCGCGAGATGCTGTCCGGCGTCTACAAGGCCAAGTGGGTCCAGACCAAGCTGCGCGACGGGCGCACCGTGACGGCCGTGACCTTCGTGGTCGACACGGCCCATTGCCAGTATTGTGGCGACCTGCCGATCGAGAAGACGGCCCATCACATCGCCTTCGCCGAGGGCCGCCGCGGCGCCTGCCGCGACTACCTCGCCAACACCGCCGCGCATGCCCGTGCTCTCGGCATCCACGATCCCTACATCGAGGAGCTGGTGACGCGCGTCGGCGACCTGCGCGGCGAGCGCGTGCTGCCGTCGGTGCCGCCCAACGTGGAGATGGCCGGCGAGGCCTAGGCTCCGGCCTCGCCCTTCGGAAGCGGCCGCACCGGCGAAGGTGCGGCATTGCAGGGCCTGTGACATAGTCGCGTCGTGTCCGCCCTCGTCGCCCGCTGGCTCGCGCTGCCGCCCAATCTGCGCGGCATTCTCTGGGTAGCGCTGTCGGGCGTGCTGTTTGCGCTGCTCAATGTCTTCACGCTGATCCCCGCGCAGCACCTCAATCCCTACGTGATGGCGTTCCTGCGCTACTTCTTCGGCGCGCTGTTCCTCATTCCCATCGTCATGCAGCTCGGCCTCTACAGGTCGCTGCACACCAACCGGCTCGGGCTGCACATCTCGCGCGGCGCCATCCACACGGCCGGCATGATGCTGTGGTTCGTGGCGCTGCCGCTCACCACCCTGGCCGAGATCACGGCCCTGGGCTTCACCGGCCCGATCTTCGTCACCATCGGCGCCGCCCTGTTCCTCGGCGAGGATGTGCGGCTCAGGCGCTGGATCGCCGTCATCGTGGGCTTCATCGGCGCCATGATCATCATCCGGCCGGGCTTCAGCGCGCTCCATCTCGGGGTGATCTGCATCCTGGTCTCGACCCCGATCTTCTCGGCCTCGAACCTGATGTCCAAGGCGCTGGCCAGCACCGACTCCGCCAACACGATCGTCATCTGGCAGAATATCGTGATCGTGATCTGCGCCCTGCCGTTCGCGATCTGGTTCTGGCAGACCCCCGGATGGGGCGACATCGTGTGGTTCCTGCTGGCGGGCCTCGCCGGCACTCTGGGCCACCTCTGCCAGCAGCGCGGCTACCAGCTCGCCGACATCACGTTGTTGCAGCCCATTGGCTTCCTGTCGCTGATCTACAACACGGTGCTGGGCTACCTGCTGTTCTTCCAGCAGCCCGACGTGTGGACCTTCGTCGGGGCGGCGGTGATCTTCGGCAGCGCCATGTACATTTCCCACCGCGAGGCGGTGCGGCGGACGCAGATCAAGACGGCGGGGACGCAGGCCAATCCGGAGGCCTGAAAAGGCCTAGCCGCCCGTCACGCTCATGTGGCGAGGAACGGCAGGGCCGGTGTGGCGGCGATCGATGATGAAGTCGTGGCCCTTGGGCTTGCGCGCGATCGCCGCGGTGATCGCCTGATCGAGGATCTCGTCGCTCTCGGACGCGCGCAGCGGCCCACGCAGGTCGGCGGCGTCCTCCTGGCCGAGGCACATGTAGAGCGTGCCGGTGCAGGTGAGGCGCACGCGATTGCAGCTTTCGCAGAAATTGTGGGTGAGCGGCGTGATGAATCCCAGCCGCCCGCCGGTCTCCTCGACCTTGAAGTAGCGCGCCGGGCCGCCGGTCCGGTAGTCGCTGTCGGTCAGCGTGAACTTCTTGGCGATGTCGGCGCGGGCCAGCGACAGCGGCAGGTACTGGTCGAGGCGCGCGCTCTCGCCGATCTCGCCCATCGGCATGACCTCGATGAACACCAGGTCCATGCCACGGCCGTGGCTCCAGCGGATCAGCCTCTCGAATTCCATGTCGTTGACGCCACGCAGCGCCACCGCGTTGATCTTGATCGCGAGGCCGGCACGCTGGGCGGCATCGAGACCGCGCATCACCTGATCGAGATCGCCCCAGCGGGTGAGCTCGCGGAACTTGTCCGGGTCGAGCGTGTCCATCGAGACGTTGACCCGGCGCACGCCGATGTCGGCCAGCTCCTGTGCGTACTTGGCGAGCTGGCTGCCGTTGGTGGTGAGCGTCAGCTCCTCGAGCGCGCCGCTCTCCAGATGGCGGCCCAGGCCGCGGAACAGCGACATCACGTTCTTGCGAACCAGCGGCTCGCCGCCCGTCATGCGCAGCTTCTTGACGCCGCGGCGGACGAAGGCGGTGCAGAGCCGCTCCAGCTCCTCCAGCGACAAGACCTCCGCCTTGGGCAGGAAGGTCATGTCCTCGGCCATGCAGTAGACGCAGCGGAAGTCGCAGCGGTCCGTCACCGAGACGCGGAGGTAGGAAATATGGCGGCCGAACGGGTCGATCATGACGCCCAGATAATGGTGTTGCAGGCTGATTACGGCAAGAGCCGCAGGAGGTTGTCGACGGTGTCGGCCTCGGCGGCCGGCTTGTCCGTCCGGATGCGACTGATTCGCGGAAATCGCATGGCAACACCCGATTTATGGCGTGTGGATCGTGCAATGCCGTCGAAGGCCACCTCCAGCACCAGCTTCTGCTCGACCTCGCGGACCGGGCCGAAGCGGTTGGTCGTATGGTCGCGTACCCACTTGTCGAGCCAGCGCAGCTCCTCGTCGGTGAAGCCGAAATAGGCCTTGCCGACCGGTGCCAGCTCGCGCTTGCCCTCGGCGCCGTCACGCCAGCAGCCGAACGTGTAGTCCGAGTAGAACGAGCTGCGCTTGCCGTGGCCGCGCTGGGCGTACATCAGCACGCAGTCCGCCAGCATGGGATCGCGCTTCCACTTGAACCACGGACCCTTGGGGCGGCCCGCGAGATAGGTGCTGTCGCCGCGCTTCAGCATCAGCCCCTCGATGCCGTCGGCGCGCATTTCTTCCCGTTGCTGTGCCAGATGCGTCCAGTCGGTGAAGCTCACGAGCGGCGAGAGGTCGAAACGCGGCCGTTCCTTCTCGGCGATCCAGGCTTCGAGACGCGCACGGCGCTCGTCGAAGGAGAGACCGCGCAGGTCCTCGCCGGCGAGCCACAGCACGTCGTAGAGGCGGACATGCGCGGGATGCTCCCTGAGCATCTTCGGGGTCACGGTCTTGCGGTTGAGCCGCTGCTGCAGGTCGTTGAACGGCGCCACCGCCGTCTCGCGGCGGACCAGCAGCTCGCCATCGAACACGCCCTCGAAGTCGATGGCCTCGATGATGTCGGGAAAGGCGTTCGAGACGTCCTCGCCGGCGCGGCTGTAGAGCCGCTTCACGCCGCCGGAGGCGGCGACCTGCACGCGGATGCCGTCCCACTTCCACTCCGCACGGAAATGCGCGGGATCGAGCGTGTCGAGCTCGGCCCGGTCGATCGGGTTCGCGAGCATCGCCGGCATGAAGGCGCCGCCGGCATTGCTGCGCGGCTGCGGCGCGTCGTTCAGCAGCCAGTCGAACAGCGGCCGGTAGGGCGCCTCCAGCCCGTGCCAGACCTCCTCGACGGCATCGACGGGCTGGCTGCCGATATTGGCCGCGGCCTGCTTGGCCAGGCGCGCCGAGACGCCGACGCGCAGCGCGCCGGTCAGCAGCTTCAGCAGTGCCCAGCGGCCGGTGGAGTCGAGCGCGTCGAGCCAACGCTTCAGGATCGCGGGCGTCTGCGTGCGCGTGGCACGCTGCAGCGTCTCGACCACTTCGCCCAGGGTCGGCGGCGGGCCCGCTGCCGGATCGGTCTCCCAGACCAACGCCAGCGTCTCGGCGAGATCGCCGACATAGTCGTAGGACATGGCGAACAGTTCTTCGCCGATCCGCTCCTGGCCGAAGCCGCGCAGCAGCGCCGGCTTGGCGGCAGGGAAGTCGAGCCCGCCGGTCAACGCGGCCAGCGCCCAGCCGCGGTCGGGATCGGGCGTCTCCTTCAGGTACGTCTCGATCAGCCGCAGCTTGGCGTTGCGCGCGGGCTGGAAGGAGAGGGCGTCGAGAAGGCGGGCGAAGGCCTGCACTTCAGCTCTCCTCGTCCTCGCGTCCGGCGAGGTGCAGCGCCTCGGCGTCGATGCCGATCCCGCGCGCGTAGTGGACCAATGCTTCCTCACGCCCGTGCGTCACCCAGACCCTGGGCGCGCCGACATCCTTCAGGGTCTGCGTCAACTCGGGCCAGTCGGCATGGTCGGAGATGATCAGCGGCAGCTCGGCGCCGCGCTGCCGCGCCCGGGCGCGCACGCCCATCCAGCCCGAGCAGACCGCGGCGATCGGATCGGCGAAGCGTCGCGACCAGCGGTCGGCGATGGCCGAAGGCGGGCAGAGCACGATGGCGCCCTTGAAGGTCTCGAGGATCGCGTCCGACACCGGCGCCACGTCGCCGAGATCGACGCCATGGTCCTGGTAGAGCTTGCAGAGGGAGAGCAGGCCGCCGTGCAGCCAGATGCGCTTGTCCCAGCCCGCGGCGCGCAGGAGCTTGATGACCCGCTGGCACTTGCCCAGCGCATAGACGCCCACCAGATGAGTGCGCTCGGGAAAGGTGGCGACGGAGCGCAGCAGCTTTCCGATCTCGCCGGCGTCGGAGGGATGATGGAAGACCGGCAGTGCGAACGTCGCCTCGGTGATGAACACGTCACAGGGTACGGGCTCGAACGGCGGGCAGGTCGCATCGGGCCGACGCTTGTAGTCGCCCGACACCACGATGCGCTGGCCCTTGAATGCTAGCACTGCTTGCGCGGAGCCCAGGATGTGGCCGGCCGGCGCGAAGCCCACGTCGACGTCGCCGATCCGCACGCTTTCGCCGTATTTCAGCGGCTGCTGGACGGTGTCGGGCATGTCCTGGAAGCGGGTGCGCATGATGGCGAGCGTCTCGGGCGTCGCCAGCGCGGCGCGATGGCCCGGGCGCGCATGGTCGCCGTGGCCGTGCGTGATTACGGCGCGGCCCACCGCCACGGCGGGGTCGACATAGAAATCGCCGGGCTCACAATAGAGTCCGCGCGGGGTGGGATAGAGCCAGGAGCGAGGATTAAGGGTGTCGGTGGTCATTGAGCGCGATGCATCCTACCCGGCAGATATGGGTCTTCCCGACCTGTTTTCACGCTGGTTCGAGAGTCGCGGCTGGGCACCGCGGCCGCATCAGCTCGCCCTCGTCGATCTCGCCCGGCAGGGCAAGAGCGCGCTGCTGATCGCGCCGACCGGCGGCGGCAAGACGCTGGCGGGCTTCCTGCCGTCATTGGTCGAACTCACGGAGCGCCGCCTGGCCGGGCGGGACCTCGCCCACAAGAAGGGGCAGGGCGAGCTGCACACGCTCTACATCTCCCCACTCAAGGCGCTGGCCACCGACATCCGCCGCAACCTCGAGCAGCCGATCGCCGAGATGAAGCTGCCGGTCCGTGCCGAGAGCCGCACCGGCGACACGCCGCAGAGCCGCCGGCTGCGTCAGCGCGAGCGGCCGCCCGACATGCTGATGACGACGCCGGAGTCGCTGGCGTTGCTGCTCTCCTACCTCGATGCCGCGAAGTTCTTCGCGAGCCTCAGGTGCGTGATCATCGACGAATTGCACGCCTTCGCGACATCCAAGCGCGGCCATCACCTGGCGCTCTGCCTCGCACGTCTGGCCGCCCTGGCACCACAGGCGCGCTTCGTGGGCCTCTCCGCCACGGTCGCCGACCCGCCGGCGCTGGCCGACTTCCTGAAGCTCCGCGACCACGACACGGTCGAGATCGTGACCGGCGAGCCCGGCGCGCCGCCGGTCGTCAGTATCCTCGACGTGCAGGAGCGCATCCCGTGGGGCGGGCATATGGGGCGCCACGCGGTGCCCGAGATCTACAACGTCATCCGCCAGCACAAGA
>SCVT01000424.1 GCA_004296815.1 Reyranella sp.
CACTTCATCCCTGGCATCTTCACTGCCGAGTTGCGGCGCTCCGGCATCGGGTCCTCGAACACGCGCGGGTATTTGTTCGGCTGCGCCGAGACTTTGTTCAGTCTCTCCAGTGCGTCGGCCGGCAGGCGCCAGCCACCCGCTTTCAGGGTCTCGCCGAGCTGCTCGACGTTGCGGGCGCCCACGATCGCCGATGTCATGAACGGCTGGTCCATCACCCAGCGCAGCGCCACTTCTGCCGGCGGCTTGCCGAGCTGCTTGGCGACGTCGAGCAGCGCCTGCAGGATCTCGCCGTGGTTGGCCGCGAAGAAGCGACTCTGGAAGCCCCAGCCCTCGGCCGAGCGCGAGCCCTGTACCTTGAGGCTGCCCGGCGTGTACTTGCCGGTGAGATAGCCGCTGCCGAGCGGCGACCAGGCCACGCACCCCAGCCCCTTGAGCTGCAGCGCCGGCACGATCTCCTCGTCGATGTCGCGGACCACGAGGCTGTATTGCGGCTGGTAGCAGGCGAAGCGCTCCCAGCCCTTGGTGTCGCTGATCCACAGCGCCTCCATCAGGCGCCACGCCTCGAAGTTGGAGCAGGCCGTGTAGAGGATCTTGCCCTCGCGCACGAGGTCGTCGAGGGCGCGCAGCATCTCGTCGAGCGGCGTCTGATGGTCGACATGATGGATGTAGTAGATGTCGATGTAGTCGGTCTGCAGCCGCTTCAGCGAGCCCTCGATCTGCTGCTTGATGTGCAGTCGCGACATGCCCGAATCGTTTGGCCGATGGCCCATGGGATTGAAGAACTTGGAGCCGATGACGGCCTCCTGCCGCTTACCCTTCAACGCCACGCCCAGCATCGTCTCGGACGTGCCACCGACATAGGAGTTGGCGGTGTCGAAGTGCGTCACGCCGGCGTCGAGTGCCGCGTTCACCATCTTCGTGGCGCCGTCCTGGTCGGCGCCGTTGCCGAAGGTCATGGTACCGAGACAGATCTCGGAGACTTTCAGGCCGGCGCGGCCGAGATTTCGGTAATGCATGCGTTCCTCGTGTCGTTTCGCCGATTGTGCCCCAGTTGTCCGATGCTGTGCGGGAAAACTGCCTGTTGACCCGGCCCTTGGGGCTGGCTCCATAAGGCGGCGGTCAACATCACGAGGTGACCGGTGACTTTCCTGAATGCATCCGAGGCCGCGAAGCGACTCGGCATCTCCGCCAAGGCCCTGCGTCTCTACGAGCAGCGCGGCCTTCTCACGCCGACCCGCAGCGATGCCGGCTGGCGCGCCTACGGCCCCGACCACATGAAGCGCGCGGCCGACATCGCGGGTTTGCGCGGGTTGGGATTCAGCCTCGCCCAGGTGGCGCGCCTGCTGAAGGGCGACCCGCAGGGCCTCGAACCCGCCCTCGCCGCCCACCAGGCGACGCTCGAAGCGCGGCTGCAGGAACTCCGCAGCACGGCGGAGAAAGTCCATGAACTCCGGAGCGACCTCGCGCGCGGCAAGGCGCCGACGGCGGGCGTTCTCGCCAAATTGCTCTCGCCAACGCCTGGCCCGGACATCGCCTTCGATCTTCCCTGGCCATGGGGCGGCGAGCGGTTCGAGCTACGCGACATCCGCCCGCTCACCTACATCACCGGCCCGCTCGGGAGCGGCAAGACGCGGCTCGCGAAGCAGATCGCCCAGGAACTCGGAGCCATCTTCCTTGGTCTCGACCGTCAGCCCGATACGGCGCGACGCTCCAGGATCGAGCCGGCCCTCGCCTCGCTCCTGCAGGATGGCGCCACCGAGTCGGTGGCACTGGCCGCCTTGCTCACCGGCCTCGACGTGCCGGAACACCTGCCCATCGTCGTCGATCTCGTGGAACAAGGGCTCGACCGCGCGACGCAGGAAGCTCTGATCGCGCACCTGCGCCGGCGTGGGCCCGGCGCGCGGCCGCTGTTCGTGATGACGCGCTCCTGCTCGATCCTGGACCTCGACGCCGTCGGCCCGAACGAGGCGATCCTCTTCTGTCCGGCCAACCACAGCCCGCCGATGCGCATCGCGCCCTATCCCGGCGCGCCGGGCTACGAGGCGCTCGCCTCGTGCCTCGCGACGCCCGAGGTCCGGGCGCGCACCGAAGGTGTCATTGCGGTGCGGCCCGACGCCGCCTGAACTGGGTCAGAGGCCCAGCATCGCCTTGGCGAGTACGTTCCGCTGCACTTCGGAGGAGCCGCCGTAGATCGTGGTCTTGCGGTTGTTGAAGTAACGCGGCGAGACGTCGTCGACATATTCGCCGCCCACCGGCACCACGTTGCTGTCGTAGTTGCGCAGCTCTGTAAACGGCGTGCCGTACCAGCCGACCGCCTCGACCGCGAGCTCGGTCAGCTTCTGGCCGACCTCGGTGCCGCGCATCTTCACCACCGAGCCCATGTTGCCCGGCGCATCGCCGGTCTTGAGGCTCGAGTAGAACATCAGCTCGTTCATCTCGACAGCGTCGATCTCCATCCCGAGCGCGGCCATCTTCTCGCGCCACTGCGGATCGGCCGACAGCGGCTCGCCCTCGCTCATCTGCGTCTTCGACAACGTCTGCAGGTGACGATATGCCTTGCGAAGCCGCGGCCCGAACGCTTGGCCACCACGCTCGAACTCGAGCAGGTACTTGGCGTAGGTCCAGCCCTTGTTTTCTTCGCCCACCAGGTTTTCGACCGGCACCTTCACGTCGGTGAAGAAGACCTGGTTGACCTCGTGGCGCATCGGCGTGCGTGTGCCGTCGACGAGATAGATCGGGTCGAGCGTGATGCCGGGCGACTTCATGTCGATCAGCAGGAAAGAGATGCCCTCCTGGCGCTTGCCCTCGTTCGAGGTCCGCACCAGGCAGAAGATCCAGTCGGCGAAGTGCGCATTGGTCGTCCAGATCTTCTGGCCGTTCACCACGTAGTGGTCGCCTTGCCGTTCCGCCTTGGTGCGCAGGCTCGCGAGGTCGGAGCCCGAGCCCGGCTCGGAATAGCCCTGGCACCAC
>SCVT01000761.1 GCA_004296815.1 Reyranella sp.
TGTACGATCGCGGCCATGGGGTCCTCCTGGTCAAGTTCGGGCGCGTGCTGACGCGCGCCGTTCACGAGGCGTTGTTCGCGGCGGCGCAGCGTTTCGTGGAGAAATTCGGCGACCGGCCGGCGATTGCCGACTTCAGCGCCGTCGAGGAAGTCGGCGTCGACATGCAATTCTGGCGCGAGCTCGGTCGCAGGCCCCGCGTCATCCGGGGCGCGCAGCGCGTCCTGGTCGCGCCCCAGGACCAGGTGTTCGGCATGATCCGCATGTACGGCCTCCTTCAGGCCGACAGCGGCGACGAGCCGCTGGTCGTGCGCACATTACCGGAAGCCTATGCGCTTCTCGGTATCGGCCAGCCGGACTTCCGCCCGATCGACGTCTAGCGCCGCGCGACCTAGCGTGTGGGCGCAGGCATCGCCCGTCGGTCGGTGTCGAGCCCGATGCCGGGCTGGCCGGCAGTGGGGGCGCCTGGGGCCGTCGAGCCGGCACCCGTGCCGATGGCCGCGCCGGGCGCAGGGTTGGTCGGCACCGTCGGCGACGTCCCGCCGGGCGCCGGCGACGCCGGCGCGCTCGTCCCGACGCCGCTGCCGCTGCTGCTGCCGGCCGTTTGCGCGCCGGCCACGCCGGCCATCGCGCCGAACAGGCAGAGGGCGATCAGGATCCTCGTTGCCATCGGGTCCTCCCGGAACGTTTGGCATTCAACACCCGAGCCCACCTGACGTTGCGTCATGAACATCGTCTGGGCATGCTGTGACGCCGACAGCAAAGGGAGTGAGTGATATGTCCAGGACGATGATTGCGGCGGTCGCCGCGCTCGTGCTTCTGCCCGCGACGGCTTGGGCGGACGCAGCGGCGGGCAACGCCTGCGCCGCCAACCTGACGGCCGACGGCAAGCAGATCTACACCGCCTCGATGGCCGCCAAGCCGACCGCCGAGACCATGAAGGACGTGGTCGAGAAGGAGACGCGCGGCCTCGCGATGGGCGGCAAGATCGCCCGCGGCCAGGCCCGCGAGAATGCGGTGGCCGCGGGCGAATGCATCCGGGCGGCGCTGCGGTA
>SCVT01000425.1 GCA_004296815.1 Reyranella sp.
AGCAGCGCCTGCCGGTCTCCGGAACGCGGCGGGTAGATGCGCTGGCGGTTGATGGTCTCCTTGGTCTTCTTGGCCGCCGCGCCGGTCGACACGAGCTTGCGATTCCAGCCCTCGGTGTAGAGCGCGCCCCAGGGTCCGAGATCGAGGATGGTCGTGTACCAGGCGATCTCGAGCGGCAGCATCGGCTTGCCCAAGAGGTCGCAGACCGCGTTGTGGCCGGCGAAGCGGCCCATCGGTCGCCCATGCTGGCAGGACATGACGCAGGAGTGTGTGCCGTCGATCAGGAACGAGGCGACGTCGCCTGCGGCGAACTCGGCAGCCAGCCCCTTCATCTTCAGCGTCGGCTCGACCGGCAGGCGACCGGCGCGGTCGCGCTCGACCGGGAACTGCGCGGTGAGCGGATGGGCGCGCATGCCGGCGCACCACACGACCGTGTCGGCGCCAATACGTTCGCCGCCCTCGAGCGTGACGCCCTCCGCATCGACCGCGACCACGGAGACGCCGCCGCGCCGCTCGACGCCCAGCGCCTCGAGCGCCTCCTCGATGACGGGCACGGCGCCGTCGCCCATGTCGGAGCCGATACGGGCTGCATGGTCGGCCAGGATCACGCGCGGCGAGGCGATGCCGGCCGCACGCAGCTTACCCGGCATCTCGGCTGCCGCCTCGATGCCCGTCAGCCCACCGCCGACCACGAGCACGGTCGATGCAGCGCGCTTGCCGAGGGCCGCGATGTGCGCGTTGAGACGCATGGCGCCAGCATAGGTATCGACGTCGAAGCCGTGCTCGGCGAGGCCGGGGATCGGCGGGCGGGCGAGGCGGCTGCCCAGCGCAAACACCAGCCGGTCGTAGCCGATCGTCTCGCCGCCGCAGCGCACGGTCCGCGCCGCGACATCGATCGCCGTCACCTCGGCCTCGATGCGACGAACGTCGACCGGCCCGAGCACCTCGTCGAGCGGCACGCGCGTGTCGGACAGGTCGGCCTCGTAGTTGCGCACGCGGATCGAGTGATAGGGCGTGTCGCTCACCAGGACGATCTCGAGATCGGCGCCGAACTCCTGGCGCGCCCGCGCCGCGGAGAGAGCGCTCCAAAGGCCGGCGAAACCACCGCCGAGAATGAGAACACGCTGGGCTGGCATCACGTCTCCTTGTGCGACGAGGCGTCCGGCTTGTCGAGCGGGCCAGGCCGGCCCATGTTCCGCGCCATGTCACGGACCATGAAGGCGCTGCTCGGCGTCTGGATCGCAGCGCTCGCCGCCGCCGCCGGCTGGATCGCCTGGGACGCCACCCAGGGCGGCAAGCCCACGATCGGCGGACCCTTCCAGCTCGTCGACCAGGACGGCAAGCCGTTCGCGAGCGACCAGCTCAAGGGCAAGCCGACCCTGATCTATTTCGGCTTCACCTACTGCCCCGACGTCTGCCCGACCTCGCTGCTGCTGATGGAGACGGCGATCGAGAAGCTCGGGCCCGACGCCGCCAAGAAGGTGAACCTGGTGTTCATCACCGTCGATCCCGAACGCGACACGCCCGCGCTGCTGAAGGGCTACGTGCCGAACTTCGGCCCGACCATCATCGGCCTCACCGGCACGCCGCAGCAGATCGCCGATGTGGCGCGCGCCTACCGCGTCTACTTCCAGAAGGTGCCGGGCAAGGATGGCGGGCCCTACCTGATGGACCATTCCTCGATCGTCTATCTGCTCGACCGCAACGGCCGCTTCGTCACCCACTTCACCCACGAGGCCAAGGCCGAGCAGATCGCGAATGCTGTGGGGCGTTTGCTGTGACTACGACTTAAGTCGTTGATTACGCACGGTTTGTGCACTGCACTATTGAAGTGACAAGCCCCGGCCCGCGCGTACAATCCGCGCCGGATGCTCCTTTATCAAGCGTACGAATTCCAGCGGCAGCTCGCAGCGCCGGTCCGCCTTTGGGCGAACGCGTTGGAGCAGGTCTATTCGAGCCCGTACAACCCGTGGGCCGAGACCTGGTTCGGCAAGTCCGTGGCCGCCGGCGCCGAGATCGTGGCGCGTCTCACCCAGAACTACGGCAAGCCCGCCTTCGGCCTGGCGACAACCACGGTCGGCAACGAGACCGTCGCGGTCAACGAAGAGATCCTGCTGCGCAAGCCGTTCTGCCAGCTCGTGCACTTCCATCGCGACACGCCGCGTAAAGACCCCAAGGTTCTGGTCGTGGCGCCGATGAGCGGCCACTACGCGACCCTGCTGCGCGGCACGGTCGAGGCGCTGCTGCCCGACCACGACGTGCACATCACCGACTGGCTCGACGCGCGCGACGTGCCGCTCTCCCAGGGCAACTTCGACCTCGACGACTATATCGACTACGTCGCCGAGTTCTGCCGCTACCTCGGCCCCGACGTGCACGTTATCGCCGTCTGCCAGCCCTCGGTGCCGGTGATGGCCGCCGCCGCGTTGATGGCCGAAGCCAAGGACCCGCGCCAGCCCAAGTCGGTCACCCTGATGGGCGGCCCCATCGACACGCGCCAGAGCCCGACGGTTCCCAACGACCTCGCGATGCGCAACTCGATGATGTGGTTCCGCCAGAACGTCATCTCGACGGTGCCGCTCAACTATCCGGGCGCGCTGCGCCGCGTCTATCCGGGCTTCCTGCAGCTCACCTCCTTCATCAGCATGAACCTCGACCGGCATGTGAACGCCCACATGCGCCAGTTCGAGCACCTCATCAAAGGCGACGACGATTCGACGTCGAGCCATCGCGCCTTCTACGACGAGTATCTCGCGGTGATGGACCTCACCGCCGAGTTCTACCTCCAGACCATCCAGGTCGTGTTCAAGGAGCACCTGCTGCCGCGCGGCGAGTGGGTGAGCCGCGGCCGCAAGATCGATCCCTCCTTCATCGAGACCGCCCTGATGACGGTCGAGGGCGAGCTCGACGACATCTCGGGCGTCGGCCAGACCAAGGCCGCGCATGCGCTGACCCCCAA
>SCVT01000426.1 GCA_004296815.1 Reyranella sp.
GGTAGTTGTCGCCCGACGTCGGGTCGAGGAAGCGGTCGAAGCGGCTGCGGACGTGGTGGAAGGCGAAGTAGGCACCGACCAGGCCTGCGGCGCCGGCGACCGCGCCGAAGCCCGCGACCCACATCGGCAGGCCGACGACGAAGAGCTGGACCGCCCAGACCGAGGCGACGACGACGCTCATGCCGAGGTCGGGCTGAAGGACCAGCAGGCCCAGCACGCCGCCGACCAGCACGGTCGAGAGAAGATAGCCGGGCGCCCGCCGCTCGGTGCGGCTCTGCGCCAGCAGCCAGGCTGAGATCACCGCGAGGCTCGGCTTGACGAACTCCGAGGGCTGCAGGCTCGACAGGCCGGGCACCGAGATCCAGCGCCGCGCGCCCTTGATCTCGACGCCGATCACGAAGGTCGCGGCGAGCAGCACGACGCTGCCGCAAAAGACCAGCAGCGCCAGGCGCCGCACGTGACGGGGCGAGGCCAGCGAGATGCCGAGCATGACGAGGAGCGCCAGCGGCAGGAACAGGAACTGACGCTTGGCGAAAATGAAGGAGTCGGCGCCGATACGTTCGGCCGCCGGCGGCGACGCCGCCAGGGTCAGCAGGACGCCGAACGCCATGATCGCCAGGATGGCGCCGAGCGACCAGCGGTCAACCGTCCACCACCATTGACCGATGACGCTGCGATCGTCGCGTGGAACCTGGATCACGCGGCCCTCCCCAAACTCTCGGCTCCCGGCAAGGCCCGCGCCATAGCGCGGAAGGCATCGCCGCGATGCTCGTAACTCTTCCACTGATCCCACGAGGCGCAGGCGGGCGAGAGCAGCACGACGGCGTGCCCGGCCGCCTCGCGCTGGGCGAGCGCATGTGCGGCGTCGAGCGCCGACTTCAGGTCGCCGCAGCGGCTGTAGGGCAACTTGCCGTCGAGCTGGCCGGCGAACAGCTCGGTCGCCTCGCCGATCAGGAAGGCATGGCGGATGCGATCGAAGTAGGAGGCGAGCGGCGCCACACCGCCCTCCTTCGCCTGGCCGCCGAGGATCCAGTAGATGTCGCGATAGCTCGACAGCGCGCGCGCCGTCGCGTCGGCATTGGTCGCCTTGCTGTCGTTGACGTAGACGACATTGCCCACCGAAGCGACGCGCTCCTGGCGATGCGGCAAGCCGGGATAGCTGCACAGGCCCGCGACGATCGCCTCGCGCGGCACGTCGAGCCAACGGCAAACCGCCCAGGCACAGGCGGCGTTCTGGGCGTTGTGATCGCCCGGCAGGGTCGGCACGTCGGAGAAGTCGACCGTGTAGCCGTCGGCATCGACCAGCATACCGGCGCGATATGAAACGCCGCCGGCAACCGGTCGGTCGAGCGCAACCGGCACGCAGGCGATGCCTGTGCGCGCTGACATCTCGGCAGCGACAGCGCGCGAGGCATCGTCCTCGGTCCCGATCACGGCACAGTCGCCGGCACGCTGGCGGGCGAAGATGTTCTTCTTCGCCGCGACATAGCCCGTGAGGTCGCCGTGGCGATCAATGTGGTCCGGCGTGATGTTCAGCCACACCGCGACGTCGGCACGGAAGGTCTGCAGCAGCTCGAGCTGGTAGGACGAGAGCTCGAGCACGTAGAGACCGTCATGGCCGAGCGATGCCAGGTCGAGCGCGCCGCGCCCGATGTTGCCGCCCACCTCGCAGCGTGCACCGGCCTCCTTGAGGATGTGCCCGATCAGGGCGGTCGTCGTCGACTTGCCGTTGGTGCCGGTGATGGCGACGAACCGCGCCTCGGGCTGGGCCCGCGCCAGCAGCTCGACGTCGCAGATGATCGGCTTGCCGGCGGTGCGCGCGGCGACCGCCACGGGATGCGGCTTGGGGAACGTGCTGGGAATGCCCGGGCTGATGATCAGCGCCGTGACGGACGTCCAGTCGACCGCCGCCGGGTCGGCCACGCGGGCGCCCATCTTGGCCGCCAGGTCGCGCGAGGCGGCGTTGTCGTCCCAGGCGACGCAGTCGATCCCGGCAGCCGTCAGGGCGCGCACCGTCGCCAGGCCGGAGCGCGCGAGCCCCAGCACGACGAAGGACGAACCCTTGAGGACGGCGAGATCGATCATGCGCTCACCTCAGCTTCAGGGTGGCGAGGCCGGCCATCGCCAGGATGGCGGCGATGATCCAGAAGCGAAAGACGATGGTCGGCTCGGCCCAGCCCTTCTGCTCGAAGTGATGATGCAGCGGTGCCATGCGGAAGACGCGCTTGCCGGTCCACTTGAAGGAGAGCACCTGCACGATCACCGAGACGGTCTCGAGGACGAAGAGGCCGCCGACGATCGCCAGCACGATCTCATGCTTCGTGACGACCGCCACGGCACCCAGCGCGCCGCCGATCGCGAGAGAGCCGGTGTCGCCCATGAAAACCATGGCAGGCGGCGCGTTGAACCAGAGAAAGCCGAGGCCGGCGCCGACCAGCGCAGCCAGCAGCACCGCGAGCTCGCCAGCTCGCGGAATGTGATGGAGATAGAGGTAGTTGGTGAGGATGGTGTTGCCCACGACGTAGGCGATCAGGCCGAACACGGCCGAGGCCATGATCACCGGGCCGATGGCGAGCCCGTCGAGACCGTCGGTCAGGTTCACGGCGTTGGAGGCGCCCGTGATCACGATGACCCCGAAGAATACGAACCCGAAGACGCCGAGCGGGATCAGCACGTCCTTCAGGAACGGCAGGGCCAGCGTGTAGCGTAGCGGCGCGGGCGAGGCCTGCGCCACGAGATAGACGGCGACGCCGGCGGCGACCACGGAGATGGCGAGCTTCGCCTTGCCGGGCACGCCCTTGGGGTTGCGCTTGGTGACCTTGAGGAAGTCGTCCCAGAAGCCCACGGCGCCGAACGCCAAGGTGACGCCCAGCACGATCCAGACATAGCGGTTGGTGAGATCCGCCCAGAGGAGCGTCGCGACCGAGAGCGTGATCAGGATCAGCAGGCCGCCCATCGTCGGCGTGCCCTTCTTCGTGAGATGGCTCTGCGGGCCGTCGTCGCGGATGGGCTGGCCCTGCTTCTGCTTGCTGCGCAGCCAGCGGATCAGCACGCCGCCGATCAGGAAGCTCAGGACCAGCGCCGTCAGGAAGGCGGCGATCGACCGGAAGGTGAGATAGCGGAACAGGTTCAGCGGGCTGAACAGGTCCGCGAGCGGGTAGAGCAGATTGTAGAACATCCTAGCGTTCCGCCTCGCCACCGCTGGCCGCCAGGATGGCGTCCACGATGATCTTCATTTTTGTTCCCAACGATCCCTTCACCGCGACCACGTCTCCTGCCTTGAGTGCCGCCGCGAACTCCCCGGCGAGCGTCGCCGAATCCGGCCTATGCGCGCCGCGCTGCGCCGGTGCCAGCTTCCGCCACAGTGCCTCCATGTGCGGCCCGCACAGGAACACCTGCGTGGCGCCGCTGGCGGCGACCGCGTCGGCGAGCGCGGCATGCAGCGAATCGGCAGCATCGCCCAGCTCGCGCATGTCGCCGAGGCACAGCATGCGACGGCCGCCGGCCTTCGGCTCCGTCCGCGCCAGCACCGCGAGCATCGCGCGCACCGACACGGGGTTGGCGTTGTAGCTCTCGTCGAGCAGCTCGATCGTGCCGGCGCCGAGCTTCAAGACCCGGCGAGCGCCGCGTCCCGGCGATGCCTTCACGCCGGCCAATGCCGTCGCCGCCGCTGCCACGTCGGCGCCCAGCGCCTCCACGACCGCCAGTGCACCGACGCTGTTCATCACCCAGTGCTCGCCCGCAGCCCCCAGCCGATACTCGATCCGTCGGCCGTGGATCAAGGCAACAACGTCGCTGCCCGAATCCTGCAGGTCGAACGAGAGAAGACGGGCATCGGCCGCCTCGCTGCGGCCGAACCCGACGATGCGGGAAACCCCGAAATTGCGGGCTTTTGCCGCCAGCCTCTCGGAATGCCGATTGTCGCGATTGAGCACGGCCACTGAGTCTTTCGTCATGCCGGCGAACAGGCAGCCCTTCTCGTCGGCGATCGCCTCCTCGCTGCCCATGTGGCCGATATGCACCGGCCCGACATTGGTCACGATGCCGACATGCGCCTCGACCTGGCGGGCGAGCGGTTCGATCTCGCCGGGATGGTTCATGCCGATCTCGAAGACGCCGTAGCGCGCATCGCACGCCAGGCGCGCCAGGCTGATCGGCACGCCGACATGGTTGTTGTAGCTCGCGACGCTCGCCGAGGTCGGCGCCTGCGCCGACAGCATGGCGCGCAGTGCGTCCTTGGTGCTCGTCTTGCCGACCGAGCCGGTGACGCTCGCGATCCGCGCCTTGCTACGA
>SCVT01000427.1 GCA_004296815.1 Reyranella sp.
GCTCGTCGTGGTGCCGCGCAGGACGCCGCGCGAGACCGTCGTGCCGCCCGTGTAGGTGTTGGCGCCGGTCAGGGTCAGCGTGCCGTCGCCGGCCTTCGTCAGGGCGCCGTCGCCTGACAGAACGCCGCTCCACGTCGCGCCGATGCCATTGGTGTCGATCGTCGAGCTGGTGCCGGACACGAGCGTGGCCCTGACCGAGGTATTCAGGGTCGTGCCGATGACCCGCACCGTTCCGCCACCGAGGTTGAACGCGTAGGGCGTGACACCGCTCGGGAAGTTGCCACGGAGCGACGTTCCGCCGATCTCGAGCGCGCCGCCGTTGAGGTTGTAGGTGCCGCTGCCGTAGCCACCGAGATAGAACTCGGAACCGCCCAGGATACGCAGCGTGCCACCGGTCTGATTGACGACGCCAGTGCTGTTCGGGGCGCTGCCGGGGTCGCGATCGCCGATGACGAAGACGCCGTTGCTGTCGGACGGACCGAGCTGGACCAGGCCGGTGCCGCTGATGTTGAGCGTGCCGCTGCTGGCGGGGCTGGCGCCAGAATTGCGGCCAATGGAATGGCTGCCGCCTTCGAGCAGGAGCTGCCCGCCGCTGATGTTGTAGGTGCCCGTACCGCCCTGGTTGCCGAGATTGAACGCCGGGCAGCGGTTGAGGTCGCCGCAGGATTGCTGGAGCCGCACGGTGCCGCCGGTCTGCTGCACGGCGCCGGTGCCGCCGAAGTCGCCGACGCGCAGGCCGAGATTGAGTGTCAGGCTGCCGCCGCTCACGTTCAACGTGCCGGTCGCGCCCGTGCCGCTGCCGACGTTGAGGTTCGACCATGCCGTGGTGCCGGCGCTCTGCGTCATCGAGCCCGCGACGACGTAGCCTTCGCCTTTCTCCATCGTCGAGCCGTTGATGACCAGATCGCCGGCGCCCGCCTTGATGAAGCGGCCGTAGTTGGACTCGTAGCCCCAGGCATCCGAGATGAGCGTTCCGGAGAAAGCCGAGCTCTGGCCGGCACCGACCGTCGAGACGAGATAGCTGTCGCCGAGCCTGATGGTGCCTGAGCCCGACAGCGCGCCGATGTTCACGGTCGCCGCCGCTGCCAGTGCGGTGAGGTCGAGGGTGGTCCCGGTCGTCACGCTGACGGCGCTGTTGGTGTTGAGCCCGTTGACGTTGGTGAGGGCCAGCGTGCCGCCGGCTATCGTCGTGCTTCCCCGGTAGCTGTTGGCCGCCGACAGCGTCAGCGTGCCGGCGCCCGCCTTGGTCAGTCCGCCGTCGCCCGACAAAGCCCCGCCCCACGTCGCGCCGAGGCCGTTCGTGTCGAGCGTGAAGCGGGTGCCGGCGAGGAGTGTCGCGGCGTTGGTGGTGGTCAGGGCGGAACCCTGGACGCGCAGGGTCGCATCGCCGAGGTTGAGGGTGCCGGTTCCCGAGATGGCGTTGGTGCCGCCGATCGCCAGCGTGCCGCCCTTCAGGTCGTAGCTGCCCGTACCGCTTCCGAACAACAGTCGAGCGCCGCCGGTCAACGACAGCGTTCCGCCGGTCTGGTCGATCAGCCCGGTCGAGCCTGCGACGCTGCCGAGCACGATGTTGGTGGCGACGTTGGCCGTTCCTCCGCTGATCGCGAAGGTTCCGCTGCCTCCGGAATTGGCGCCGAAGATCGTCTGGGAGGAGCCGCCGCCGCCGCTCACGATGTTGAGTGTGCCCGCCTCGAGCCGGTAGCTGCCCGTGCCGCCTCCCTGCGGGACGTTGTTGATGTTGCTGCCGAACAGGACCGGGTTGTTGAGACCCAAGGTGACGACGCTGCCGGCGCCGGTCTGCCGGATGGTTCCCGTCGAGCCGCCGTCGCCGACATAGAGCTGGCCGCCGCTGATCGGGCCGGTGGTCATCGTGAACGTCGCGGTGTCGTGGATGGTGAGGGTGCCGGTCGATAGCTGGCCGCCGCTGCCGGCGCGCGATCCGATAAACATCGTGACGCCGCCATGACCGCCATCGAACGCCGCACCGTTGCGCAAATCGTACGTGCCGGTGCCGCCCACGGTGCCGAGATCGACGGCGATGATGCTGTTGGCGCGGATGATGCCGCCTGTCTGGTTCACGGTGCCGACGACTCCGACGCCGCGTCCGACGGCGAGGCCCCCGTAGTTGCCGGTGTTCGCGACGACAGGGACGAAGTCGATCAGGCCCGACGAGACGTTCAGCGTACCCGTGCCGCCCGTGGTGTTGCTGAGGCCGCCGCCGACCCAGATGCGGCCGATCGACGTGGGGGCCGCTCCGCCGGCGGCGATGTTGACGGTCAATGTCCCGCCATTGACGTTGAGCGTGCCGTTGCTGCCCGCGCCGTTGCCGATCTCGATCCGCGACGCGGTGCTGCCGTCCGTCGTGTTCATCACGACGCCCGCGCCGCTGTTCACATTGACGGTGCCGTTGCCGACCTGGCCGATCACCAGCGCGTCGGAGAACGAGGAAACGCCGGGGCTGAAGGTCAGGACCTCGCCGTTATCGACGATCGTGTCTGCGAGGGCAGGGAGCGAGGCCGCTGCCGGCATCGTCACGACGAACAGCAGCGCCATGCGCTTCGAGAATCTCTCCTGCCCCATGATGCACCCAAATCACACGGACCGCGTGGATCGGTGCGGCACTGACGGATCTCCGGGGAACAGGAGTCAGTGCGCGCAACGACCGGCGCTGTTCTCTGAACGTCGTAGTCGGCAAGTCCCCCAAGTCCCCGGCGCGAGAGGCTTCGCTCTCCCCGGGTTGCAGATGAAACGGCGATACGATTGGCGCCCGTATCCGCATCGATACGGGCGGACCGCGTGGGTGCTTCTTCTTCGGCGGGCACCGCACGGCAGGGCCCTCACGTCGGGCCTCTTCGTCAGGTTGAATGTCGCGCGACTGTTCGCGCGAATCTCTCTCGTGCGGACGATACGCTTTCCGTCACGCTGAATCTAAAACTGAATGCATCTTATGAGAGAGTTCACGGATATTTTTTCCCGCATCGGCGATGCGGGCAGTTCGTCGAGGGATGCGAGGCGTCGTGCCGAGAAATGGCGACGCGTGCACTTGAACTTGTTGTTCTGATTGCGACTCGGGCGAACTCGGACGACCGATGCAGCGCGTATGTTGCCGCAAGGTGAACGCACTCGCGATGCGAGTATCGGTTCAACTGTTGCTCTCTAGTTCAATCGCCGCTGCACTTCATGCACTTGAAGTGTGAAGTGTCTGGCTCGATGAGCGAGTCGGTTCGTCTGCTGGCCGACGCTCAAAAAGAAAGGGCGCCACTTCCGGGGCGCCCTTCGTCGTTCATCGCGTCGACGTGAGATTACTCCATCTGGACGTTCAGCGCCTTCAGCTTCTTGCCCCAGAAGGTGTGCTCGTCGACGACGAACTTCGTGAAGTCGGCGCGGCTGCGCTCGGGCGGCAGCTCGAGCCCGTCCTTGGCGAGCGCGCCGGTGTACTTCGAATCCTTCATCGCGATCGCCGTCTCCTTGTGGACGCGATCGAGCACGGCATCCGGCGTCTTGGGCGGCGCGAACAGGCCGTGCCAGCCGGTGACGGCAAGGTCGACGCCCTGTTCCTTGAGCGTCGGCACGTCGGGCAGCGAACTGACGCGCTTCTCGCCGGTGACGGCCAGCGCCTTGAGCTTGCCCGACTTGATCTGGCCGACGGCCGGCGGCAGCGAGGAGAAGTTCATGGTGATGATGCCGGAGATCACGTCCATCAGCGCCGGCCCCGTGCCCTTGTAGGGTGCGTGGGTGATGTCGATGCCGGTCGTCTCGGCGAACAGTGCACCGGCCAGGTGATTGTTGCCGCCGACTCCGGACGACGAGAAGGTGAGCTTGCCGGGCTCCTTCTTGGCGAGCGCGATCAGTTCCTTGACGTTGTTGACGGGCACGCTCGGGTTGACCGCCAGCACGTACTGGTAGTCGGTCGTCTGGATGATCGGTACCAGCCCCTTCAGCGTGTCGATCGAGCTCTTCAGCACGTGCGGGTTGGTCACGACGTTGGTGCCGACGGCGTAGAAGAGCGTGTAGCCGTCGGGCTTGGCGTTGGACACGAAGCGCGCACCGATGGCGCCGGCCGCGCCGCCCTTGTTGTCGACCAGGACCTGCTGTCCGAGCAGCGGCGTCATGAGGTGGGCGAGCTCGCGCGCCACGATGTCGGCGCCGCCGCCCGCGGCATAGCCGACCACGAAGGTGACGGGCTGGGCCGGCCAGGCGGCCTGGGCGCGAACCGCCGTCGGCAGCAGCAGCGAGCCGCCGGCGAGGGCGAGAGCATGGCGTCGCGAAAGGTCAGTCATCGTTTCCTCCGTGGAGCCGGGCCAGCCAGACCGTATGGCCGCCGCAGCCCGGATCCTCATTCATTTGTGCCACGACCTTGAAACCATTTTGCGCCAGCAGCAAGCGGTACTCCGCGCCGTCGAGGCTGGCGTGATAGAGCGGCTGGCCGCGATACTCGCCGATCGCTTCGCCGGCCCACGGCCCGCTGGTGAACATCAGCGCCGCCCCCGGCGCGGCATGGGCGGCGAAGACCGGGAACATGCCGCGCTGATCGTCGGGCTTGAGATGAAAGAAGCTGTCCCAGGCGATGAGGCCCGCGAAGCGCCGCCCGAGCGACAGGCCGCGCATGTCGGCCACGGTCCATGTCCGGCCGGGGAAGCGTCCCCGGCATTGCCCGATCATTGCATCCGAGGCGTCGATGCCGGTCACGTCATAACCGGCCTCGATGAGATGCCGCGCGATCGGCTCGCCCGCGCCGCAGCCGATGTCGAGGATCGCGGCCCCGGCCGGGATCAGCGCGGTGAAGCGGTCGAGCCACGGGCGCTCGAACAGCGTCTTGCCGCGCTCGGCGTCGTAGGACCGGGCGTGACGCTCGTAGAGGCCGATGATGCGGTCTGCATCGTCGGACATGGCCCTCTCGTCAGTTCTTGCCCGCGACGTACTTGCCCGCGCCGTCGCCCGCGAGCTTGCCAAGCACCGCGCCCGACACCAGGCCCGTGCCGCCCGGGTAGTTGTGATAGAAGAGCCCGCCCACCAGCTCGCCCGCGGCGAACAGGCCCGGGATGACGTGGCCGTCGGTGCTCTCGACCTCGCCCTCGTTGCTGATCTTGAGGCCGCCGAAGGTGAAGGTGAGGCCGCAGGTGACGGCATAGGCCTCGAACGGCGCCTGGTCGATCGTGTTGGCCCAGTGGCTCTTCGGCACCGTGAGGCCGCGTGTGCTTCGGCCGTCCTTGACCGCCGGGTTGAACGGCACCTCGGTCATGACGGCGGCGTTCCATTCCTTGATGGTCTTGAGGAACTGCTCCTGGTTCACGCCCTCGAGCTTGGTCGCCAGCTCCTCGATCGTGTCGGCACGCACCTTCGTCATGCGCTTGATGCGATACTCGTCGCGCAGCTTGTCGAGCACCTTCGAGTCGAAGATCTGCCACGCGAACTGCTGCGGCTGCGCCAGGATCACCGCGCCGTACTTCGCGTAGGTGTAGTTGCGGAAGTCCGCGCCCTCGTCGACGAAGCGCACGCCGTTGGCGTTCACCATGATGCCGAGCGGGTAGGAGTGCTTCTGGAAGTTGTCGCCGACCTCGAGGTCGCCGAACTCCGGCGCATTCATGTCCCAGCCGACCGCGTGGCCGCCCGACCAGTTGCCGTGCGCCTTGGCGCCGATCGCCAGCGCCATGTTGATGCCGGCGCCGGTGTTGAAACGCGTGCCGCGCACCTTGGCGAGATCCCAGGTCGGCCCGAGATAGCGCGTGCGCATCTCGGCGTTGCTCTCGAAGCCGCCGCAGGCCAGCACGACGGCCTTGGCGCCGATCCGCACCTTGCGTCCCTTATGGCGCGCGACGACGCCACGCACGACGCCGTCCTCCTCGATCAGCGACACCGCCGCCGTCTCGTAGTGGATCGGGATACCGGCTTTCACCGCCGCCTTGTGCTCGAGGTCGACAAGGCCCGGTCCGCCGCCCCATGCCTCGACCGCGAGGCCGCCCCAGAACTTGTACTTGCCGTTCACCTTGAAGGCCTGGCGGCCGTAGGAGGGCTGGAAGCGCACGCCCTTGGAGCGCATCCACTTCATGGTCTCGAACGAACGGTTGATCAGGATGTCGGTGAGCTCGGGGTCGCAGCGGTAGTTGGTCACGCGGCCCATGTCGTCGAGATACTGGTCGGCGGAGTAGCTGCCGAAATCGACGTCGCGCTTCTCATCGTCGGTGAGGTCGTAGAGCTGGGCGAGATCGTCGACGCCGTGGAACACCACGCGCATGGCGCCGGCCGTATAGGTGCTGTTGCCGCCGCGCTCCTCCTCGGGAGCGGCCTCCAGCATGGCGACCGAGGCGCCCGTCTCGCGCGCTGCCAGGGCGGCACACGCCGCGGCATTGCCTGCACCAACCACCAGCACATCGACCTGAAAATCCTGCACGCGTCGCTCCTCGATTCCGGCACCGAACTTGCGTTAGAATAGCGCAATGGGTGATCGTTTCGACCGTCTAGGGGTACGGCATGTCAATGTCGAGGCCCTGTTGCGCCGGCCCGGCATCGGCCACAACAACGGCCCGACCTTCGACATGTCGTGGGAGGCCTGGGTGTGGCGCCGCGCCGCCGCCAAGGCCTGGAAGACGCCCAAGCCCGAAGTCGCGATGATGCGCCTGAAACGGGCCGAACGGCTGGGCATCACCTACCGTGAACTCACCTCCGTCATCATGGATTCCGGCGCCCATCTCAGCGCCGCCGTGATCCCGCTGTCGCTGGCGGCCCGCGTGCGCCGCGGTCCGAACCGCGAAATCATCGTCGAGCCGCGCAACTCGGTGGCCGGCCTGGTCGCGAAATTCCGCGGCCGCCTGTTCGTGCTGGGCGATATCGACGCCGTGCCCGGCCTCTCCGACGAGGAGCGCGCCGAATTCCTCGCGACCCTCAACCGCGCCTTCGACGGCAAGGTCGAGGCGATCGGCTGGGGCCACGACGGACCCGCCATCCGGTCCATGCTCAAGGCCAACGCGCTGCCGCACCAGGAAGCCTTCATGGTCGGCGCCGGCATGGGCCATCGCGTGCTGGCCGAAGCCGCCGGCCTGCCGCTCACCAAGGACATCGATACTTGGCTGCAGTGATGGAGCCGCCTCTCAAAGGCGTCCGCGTCGTCGAACTCACGCACACGATCCTCGGCCCGTCCTGCGGCATGATCCTGGCCGATCTCGGCGCCGAGGTGATCAAGGTCGAGCCGGTCGACGGCGATCGCACGCGCAAGCTGCGCGGCTTCGGCGCCGGCTTCTTCGGCTACTTCAATCGCAACAAGAAGAGCCTGGCGCTCGACGCCGACGCGCCCGAGGGCAGGGCGGTGCTCGTGAAGCTGCTGCAATCGGCCGACGTGATGATCGAGAACTTCGCGCCGGGCTCGATGGCCAAGCGCAAGCTGGGGCCGGTGGATCTCGAGAAGATCAACCCGCGGCTCGTCTACTGCGCGCTGAAGGGGTTCCTGCCCGGCCCCTACGAGAAGCGGCCGGCGCTCGACGAGGTCGTGCAGATGATGGGCGGGCTCGCCTACATGACCGGGCCGTCGGGCCGGCCGCTGCGCGCCGGCACGTCGGTCGTCGACATCATGGGCGGCATGTTCGGGGCCTTCGGCACGGTGCTGGCGCTGAAGCAGCGCGAGCGCACGGGGAAGGGCGGGCTGGTCGAGAGCGCGCTCTTCGAGTCCGTCGTCTTCCTGATGGGCCAGCATCTCGCCATCACGGCGATGAACGGTGCCGCGCCGCCGCCGATGCCCGAGCGGGTGAGCTCGTGGGCAGTCTACGAGATCTTCAACACCTCGGACGGCCAGCAGGTCTTCATCGGCATCACCAGCGACGGCCAATGGAAGCGCTTCTGCGAATTCTTCAAGCAGGCCGAGCTGGCGGGCGATCCCAAGCTCGCGACCAACAACCTGCGCATCGAGGCGCGGCCCTGGCTGGTGCCGAAGGTGGCCGCGGTGTTCAAGGGCTATACCAAGGACGATCTCGAGCGCATGTGCCTGGAAGCCGACATCTCCTTCGCGCCGGTGGCGCGGCCGCAGGACCTGTTCGACCATCCGCATCTCTTGGCCAACGGCTCGCTGGCACCGACCACGCTGCCCGGTGGCGTGAAGACCCGCCTGCCGCTGCTGCCGTTCCAGATGATGGGCTGGCGGCCGCCGCTGGTCTCGGATCCACCGGAGATCGGCCAGCACAACGACGAGGTGCTGGGCGCCCTGGGCTACGACGCGGCGGCCATCGGCCGGCTCAGCTCGACGGGGTTGCTGGGGCCGAAGGCCTGATCCGGAGGTGCCGCTCGACGTGCGGCCACGCCGCGCGACCGAGCGATTGCCAATGCCCGATCACCTGCTGCGGCAGCGCGCCGATCGTGATGGCCCATGACGGTCGCGCCTTGAGGCGCCGATACCAATCCGCCAGCCGTTCGCGTCGCGTGGCTTCGACGAGCGCTGCGAGTCCCATCTGCTCGAGCCGCGCTACGTAGGGCAGGGCAACGATATCGGCGTGGCTGATCTCCGCGCCGGCGAGGAAAGGCCGGTCCTCCAGCGCCCGGTCGATCCAGTCGAGCATCTCCTCCTGCGTGCGAACGGCGTCGGCGAATTCCGGCGCCTCGACACCCTGGCGGGCCGCGGCTGCCCGCAGGGCGCGATCGCGCCGGTTGGGCATGGCCTGCAGCACCGCCTCCAGCCGCTCCGGGGCGAGAGCCAGCAGTGCAGGCCGGCCGAGGACGGCGTAGTGCAGCATGCCGTTCGCGGGATGATGCACGTCGTCCAGCCGGCGCACCCAGGCACGCATCTGCTGGCGAATCACCGGATCGCTCGGCCGCAACGGCCGCTCAGGGAAGATGTCGTCGAGATATTCCAGGATGGCCGCGCTCTCGATCAGCACCGCGCCGTCGTGGATCAGCGTCGGGACCACGCCGCGCGGGTTGAGGGCGCGGTAGGCGGGCGAGTGCTGCTCGCCGCCCTGCAGGTCGACCGGGACGCTTTCGTGGGCGAGGCCCTTCTCGGCGAGGGCCAGAGCGACCTTCTGCGAGGAGGCGGAGAAGATGCTGTGGTGGAGGCGCAGGAGCATGCGCCACCGTGGGGAGCCGCCGCGCTACCGGCAATTACCGGCCGGGTAATCCCGCCTGCGACGCAGACGATACAATTCTCGGTCCGTGCAATACGTCGATGAAACGGGCGGCCGGTACATAGGCTTCGCGCGGCGGCAATAACGCCCCGCCGAACCTGAGAACCCGAGGAACACCATGTTCCAGCTTGTTGGCAGTCTCCTGGCCCTCGCCGCCCTCGGGCACGTCGCGGCCGACCTCCCCGTCATCGGCACTGTCTTCGCGCTCCTGACCCTCGCCTGGGTCGTGATCGCCAAGCCCGCTCCGTCCCGCAAGAAGTACAACTACCAGTACGGCGCCCCGCAGGGCGCCGTTCTTGGGGCTTGATCGCACCCGATCGCCCGCGCAGCCG
The DNA here is from genome assembly GCA_004296815.1 of Reyranella sp. Taxonomy (GTDB): domain Bacteria; phylum Pseudomonadota; class Alphaproteobacteria; order Reyranellales; family Reyranellaceae; genus Reyranella. The sequence goes on from SCVT01000427.1 coordinate 9,437, forward strand.
CCACGGCCGCTGCAGCCTTTCGTTCCCGACGTCCTGAAAATCTAGCTGCCGATCTCGGCCTGTGCCCGCTGCACTTCCACGGCGAGCGGCCCGAGCCTGTCCTGGCACACCGCGCGGTCGCCGGCCTTGGCGCCGTTCTCCAGCGCCGCCGCCGCGTCGGCCAGCGCCCGTGCGCCGACCGCCAGGGCGCTGCCCTTGAGCCGGTGCGCGGCCGCGGCCAGCGCCGGCAGGTCGCCGCCCGACATGGCCGTCTCGATGTCGCGCCGCGATTCGGTGGCGGTGTTGCCGAACTTGCGCAGCAGGTCGCGCCGCGCGGCATGGTCGTCGGCCAGCCAGGCGTCGAGCACGGTGGGATCGATGGCCGGCGTCTCGTCGCCTCCGCCCTTCAGCCAGCGCTGCAGGGTGGCGCGCAGGCGGGCCAGCCCGACCGGCTTGGAGAGGTAGCCGTCCATGCCGGCCTCGCGGCAGCGCTCGTCCTCGCCGGCCATGGCGTTGGCCGTCACCGCGACGATCGGCGTGCGACGCCGTCCTTCGGCGGCCTCGATGCGGCGGATCTCGGCCGTCATTTCGAAGCCGTCCATCTGCGGCATGTGCACGTCGGCGAAGACGATCGCGTAGCGGCCGCTCTTCCACGCCCTCAGCCCCTCGATGCCGTCGCCCGCCGAATCGGCCGTGACGCCCAGCACCAGGAGCTGGCGCACCAGCACTTCGCGGTTGATGGGATGATCGTCGACCACCAGCACGGCGCTGCCGGCAGTCGTGACCGCGGGCGCTCGTCCGTCGCCGTCCGCGACCAACGGCGGCAGATCGACCAGCGGTGAATCGGGCGGCGCAGCCATCAGGTCGAGCGTGACGGTGAAGGTCGAGCCGGCGCCGGCCGAGCTTTCGACCTTGACGTCGCCGCCCATGAGCTGCGCCAGGCGCCGCACGATCGACAGGCCGAGCCCGGTGCCGCCGTAGCGCCGCGTCGTCGAGCTGTCGGCCTGCGAGAAGGGCTGGAACAGGCGGGCCTGCTGCTCGGCGGTCAAGCCGATGCCGGTGTCGCTGACCGACAGGATGGTGCGCGTGCGGCCCTCACCCAGCGGCTCGGTGCGCGCGCGGATCATGGCGCCGCCGCGCTCGGTAAACTTCAGGGCATTGCCCATCAGGTTGAACAGGATCTGGCGCACCCGCGTGGGGTCGCCCATCAGCGCATCGGTCGAGCCCGGCGCCACCGCGGCGACCAGGGAAAGACCTTTGCGCTCGGCCTGCGGCCGCAGCGCGCTCACGACGCCGTCGACCAGGCCGGTCAGCGAGAAGGGCGCTTCCTCCATCTCGAGGCCGCCGGCCTCGATCTTGGAGAAGTCGAGCACGTCGTCGATGATGCGCAGCAGCGACTGCGCGGACTCGCGCATCGTGGCGAGCTTGCGACCCTGGCCCTCGCGCAGGCCCTCGGCCTCCAGCACCTCCATCATGCCCAGCACGCCGTTCATCGGCGTCCTGATCTCGTGACTCATGGTGGCGAGGAAGGTCGACTTCGCCTGGTCGGCCGCTTCGGCCTCGGCGCGCGACTGCTCTGCGGCGACCAGCGCCTTCTCGAGCTCGCGCTGGCGTCGACGCTCCTCGGAGACATCGGACACGATCAGCACGGCGCGGCGGTCGGGCTCGTAGCGCAGCGAGGCGCGCGCCCACTGGTGTGGCCCGTAGAGGATCACGGCCGGCCGGCCGTCCCGCAGGGTCGCGAGCTGGCGCGCCGCCCAGTCCTCGGGCGTCTGGCCGGGCGGCGTGGCGCCCAGTCGGCCGGCATGCAGCAGCGCGTCGGGCAGACGGGCGCCCGGCGCCACCATCTGTGGCATGTCGCGCATGAAGCGCCGGTAGGCCTCGTTGCACATGACCAGGCGCTCGTCGGCATCGAGGAAGGCGATGCCGTCGTCGAGGGCGCTCATGGCGGCGATCAGCCGGCTGTGGGCCTCGGCCGCCTGGTCGCGCGCCGCCTCCAGTTCGCTTTCGCGATCCTTGAGATCGGTGATGTCGCGATACATCGCGAGCAGGCCGCCGTCCTGTATGGGGAGGAAATTGAACTCGACGACTCGCCCTGAAGCCGTGCGGCGCTCATAGCGGTTGCCGCCGGGCTTCAGCATGGCCTGCGCCCGCGCCTCGACCAGCGCCTCCACCTCGGCCTCGTCGGCGGCGGGCCCGAAGTCGCCCCGGCGCGCCTGGAAGCGCAGGATGTCGCGGGCATGCGCGCCGGGATAGGCGACATCGGGCGTGAGGCGCTGGAAGTCCATGACCTGGCGGTTGGTGATTCGCCAGCGGAAGTCCTTGTCGAACAGCATGACGCCGTCGGTCATGTTGTCGACCATGCTCTGCAGGGTGGTTCGCGCCGCTTCGAGCTCGCGTTCGCGCTCCTTGATGAGGCTGAGATCGGTGACGAGCGTGACGACGCCGCCCTCGCGCGTCGGATGCTTGGCGATGCGGATCCAGCGTCCGTCGCGCGTCGACATCTCGCGCTCGCCGAACGACGTCCGGTGGTGCGCCACCATCTCGGCGATCCAGGTGTCGCCGCGCACCGCATCGTCCGCGGCGACGCGGCCGAGCCGCATCATCTCGCGCAGCATCGCCTCGTGCGTCATGCCGCGCTCGATCACACCGGAGCCGCGGCCGCCGGTGAAGGTCTCGTAGGCGTCGTTCCATACGATCAGCCGCGTCTCGGCGTCGTGGATCGAGAAGCCGTAGGGCAGGGCCTTGATGGCATCCTCGAAGCGCGCCCGCTCGCGCGCGGCCTCGGCACGCGCGGTTTCGAGCTCGGTGACGTCGCGCTGCATGACGAGTCGCCAGCCGTTCGCCAGGACCTTCAGCGTGAAATGCAGGTGGCGGTCGCGGCGCTTGATCAGGATCCAGCCGTCCGTGCCCTTCTCGAAGACCTCGCGACGCTGGGCATGGAGTTTCGCGCGGGCCGCGGCGTCGACCTTGCCGAAGTCGCCGCGCTCGATGCGGTGATCGAGGATCGACCAGACGTCGGTCAGCTTCTCCACCGTCGCATGGTCGAGGTCGTGGAAGCGCACCATCGCCTCGTTGAAGAACAGCGCCTTGCCCTCGCCGTCGTACATGATGACGGCATCGGGCAGCTCGTCGAGCACGGTCTGCAGCGTGCTGCGCGAGCGCTCCAGCTCTTCCTCGTGCCGGCGCAGGTCGGTGATGTCGCGATGCACGGTGAGCACGCGGCCGCCGGGCAGCGGCCGGTAGGTGACCTCGACGATGCGGCCGGTGACGGTCGGGCGCTGCTCAGGCGCATGCGTCTGGGTGTTGAAGCGCGCGACGCGGCTCGCGATCCAGCCGTCGAGGCCGCCGGGCAGTGCGTCGATCGGGCCGTAGTCGCCGCGCAGGCCGCGGTAGCGGATGATGTCGGCGAAGGTCGGCAGGCCCTTCATGACCTCGTCGGGTATGTCGTGCAGGCGCGCCATCGCCTTGTTCTGGTAGATCCAGCGGCCGTCGCCTTCGTAGAGCAGCGCGCCATCGTCGAGGTTGTCGAGCATGGTGCGCATCGTCTCTTCGGCGAAGGCGACGTCGCCGTGCGCCTTGTCGAGGCTCTGCGACAGGTCGGCGGCGGCCAGGTCGCGGGCGATCTGCTCGCGCACGCGGCGGCGCTCGAAATGCGAGAAGAGCGTGATGATCAGCAGGAAGCCCATGAGGATGGCCACCATCCCCATCGATTCGCGGTCGCCGTCCATCAACGCCAGCACGCCGCTCATGGGCAGCAGCAGCGACAGGCTCGACAGCAGGAAGGTCGGGCCGTGCAGGCCGCGCGACGGCGTCCAGCCGACGATCAGGCAGAGCGCGAAGGCCCAGATCATGCGTTCCTGGTCGGCGCCGGGGATCGTGGCGAAGAAGCCGCCCATCAGCCCGTTGGCGAACGAGGTCGGGACCGCCGTGGCGGTATAGAGCCAGCGCCAGCCGGTCAGGCTGAAGGCGCCGGGCTCGCGCCGGCGCATCGCCTGGACGTACCAGGAGGCCCAGATCGACAGGAGGTAGACGATCGCCGGCACGGCGAACATCCACAGGGGGGCGAGGCCCGCGTAGAGCGCCGCAGCGGCCGCCATGAACACCGGCAGGGCCAGCAGCTTGGGCATGACGGGGATGTCGATCAGCCGCTCGGTCACGACCTGGGCGACCCGTTTGGGGTCGATCCCGGCGACATCCACCTGGTTCATGGCCCCTATGGTCGGGCCGCGATGTATCGCCTGTGTGTCGCGGGTTCCGTCCATTGTATCGTCCGTGTCGCGGCGGTCATGCTAGGGTGGCCGTTGGGGGAGAGATGGACAAGCGTCAGCACATCGTCGTGGTCGAGGACGAGCCGGCCCAGCGCCAGCTCCTGCTCGACTATCTGACCCGCCAGGGCTTCCGGGTGACCGGCCTGGAGTCGGGCGCCGACCTGCGCCGCCTCGTCGACCGCGAGATGCCGGCCCTGGTCCTGCTCGACGTCGGCCTGCCGGGGGGCGAGGACGGCTTCGCCGTCGCCCGCTGGCTGCGCGAGAAGAGCGGCAAGGTCTGCATCATCATGGTGACGGCGGCGGCCGACACGGTCGACCGCGTGGTCGGGCTGGAGACCGGCGCCGACGACTACATCCCCAAGCCCTTCGATCCGCGCGAGCTGCTGGCCCGCATCAAGAGCGTGCTGCGGCGCGCCAGCGGCTCGGTGGCGCCGACGACCGGTCCGCGAGTCCGCATGGGCCGCCGCGTCCTCGACCTCGAGAAGCGCGTGCTGGTCGAGGCCGACGGGGCGGAGGAGGCGCTGTCGGCCAGCGAGTTCGATCTCCTGAAGGTGTTCGCCGAGAATCCCAACCGGCCGCTGGCGCGCGACTGGCTGCTCGAGACGATCGGCCATCGCGAGATGGAGGTGTTCGACCGCGCCATGGACCTGCGCATCACGCGCATCCGGCGCAAGGTCGAGAAGGATCCCGCGCATCCCGAGGCGATCCGCACGGTGCGCGGCGTGGGCTACATGTTCGTGCCGCCCAAGGACTGATGAAGAGATCCGAGGTCGTGCGGCAGCTCCGGGCGCTCGGCGTCAGGCCGGGCGGCGTGCTGCTGGTCCACACGTCGTTCCGCGCCATCCGCCCGATAGACGGCGGGCCGCTCGGCCTGATCGCGGCGTTGCGCGAGGCACTCGGCCCCGCCGGCACGCTCGCCATGCCGTCATGGACCGGCGACGACGAGGCGCCGTTCGATCCCAGGACGACTCCCGCTACGGAGGATCTCGGCGCCACCGCCGATCTCTTCTGGCGCCAACCCGGAGTCGTGCGGTCCGATCACCTGCAGGCCTTCGCGGCGATCGGACCGGGGGCCGAGGCGGTCGTGAAGACGCTGCTGCCGTTGCCGCCACACACGCGAGAGAGCCCGGTGGGGCGGGTGCACGATCTCGACGGGCAGGTGCTGCTGCTCGGTGTCGGCCACGACGCCGACACCTCGCTGCATCTTGCCGAGCTGATGGCGCACGTGCCCTACGGCGTGGCGCGCCATTGCACGGTGATGCAGGACGGCAAGCCGACTCGCATCGACTACAGCGAGAACGACCATTGCTGCCGACGCTTCGCCCTGGCCGACGACTGGCTGCGGGCGGAGGGGCTGCAGGCCGAGGGTCCCGTAGGCCACGGAATGGCGCGCCTGTTCCGGGCGCAAGATGTGGTGCGTCTGGCCCTCGAACGGCTGCATCGGGACCCGTTCGTGTTCCTGCACGGACGGGGCGAAGGCTGCGCCGACTGCGACCTCGCACGGGCCGGAAGGCCGGCCGGATTGATCCAGAGCCCGGGATAATCCGCAGGGAACGTAGCTAGAACTTGTGTCAAGAACATTAGTTCTATCAGTGGGTTAATTGTTCCGTTGCTGTGTGGAACAAAATGGGTACATTGGCGTCACCCGCTTAACAACCCGGGTGCGGACTTATCCGCATTGCTGCTCCTGACAGGGGCATGGGAAGAAGGAGAAAGCCAATGTCGGCAGTGCTCAAGGTGGTCGAAAAAGAAGGCATGGAAAGCAAGAACAAGGCCCTGGACGCCGCTCTCGCCCAGATCGAGCGCGCCTTCGGCAAGGGTTCCATCATGAAGCTGGGCCAGCGCGAGGCGCTGGAGATCGAATCGATCTCGACCGGCTCACTGGGCCTCGATATCGCGCTCGGCATCGGCGGCCTGCCCAAGGGCCGCATCGTCGAGATCTACGGCCCCGAGAGCTCGGGCAAGACGACGCTCGCGCTGCACGTCGTGGCCGAGGCCCAGAAGAAGGGCGGCTCCTGCGCCTTCGTCGATGCCGAGCATGCGCTCGATCCGGGCTACGCCAAGAAGCTCGGCGTCGATATCGGCAACCTCCTGATCTCACAGCCCGACGCCGGCGAGCAGGCGCTCGAGATCGCCGACACTCTGGTCCGCTCCGGTGCGATCGACGTGCTGGTCATCGACTCGGTGGCAGCCCTCGTGCCGCGCGCCGAGCTCGAAGGCGAGATGGGCGATTCGCTGCCGGGCCTGCATGCCCGCCTGATGAGCCAGGCGCTGCGCAAGCTGACGGCCTCGATCTCCAAGTCGAACACGCTGGTGATCTTCATCAACCAGATCCGCATGAAGATCGGCGTCATGTTCGGCAGCCCCGAGACGACGACGGGCGGCAATGCGCTGAAGTTCTACGCCTCGGTCCGCCTCGACATCCGCCGCATCGGCGCGCTCAAGGACAAGGACGAGGTGGTCGGCAACGCCACGCGCGTCAAGGTCGTGAAGAACAAGGTGGCGCCGCCGTTCAAGGTCGTCGAGTTCGACATCATGTACGGCGAGGGCGTCTCCAAGACCGGCGAATTGATCGACCTCGGCGAGAAGGCCGGCGTCGTGGAGAAGTCGGGCTCCTGGTACTCCTATGACGGCACCCGCATCGGCCAGGGCCGCGAGAACGCCAAGAACTACCTCAAGGAGCACCCCGAGGTCGCCGCCGCGATCGAGAACAAGGTGCGCGCCAATGCCGGCATCCTCGCCAACGCCCTGATGGACGGCGGCAAGGAAGACGACGAGGACGACGACGAATAGAGGGCCCCGATCCCCCTGTCTCCGGGTCCCTTACGGGCGGTGCCGCACCCCACGCGCGGCGCCGCCCTTTTCTTTTGCGAGCCTTCCGAGGCTCGGGCGGGCGACAGCGCATTCACATGCGCGAAAGCCCGCGCGGTTAAGAACAGATGAGAATGCTGCAACACCGTCAGATCGGAAGAGCACACG
>SCVT01000428.1 GCA_004296815.1 Reyranella sp.
CGCCGATCAGCGGCGTCTCCTCCGCAGGCTTTGCCAGCACCGTATTGCCCGCCGCAAGTGCCGCCGCGATCTGGCCGGTGAAAATGGCCAGCGGAAAGTTCCATGGGCTGATGCACACGACCGGCCCCAGCGGCCGGTGCGCCTTGCCCTCCAGCAGCGTCTCGGCCTGGCCGCCGTAGTAGCGCAGGAAGTCGATGGCCTCGCGCACCTCGCCGATCGCATTGGCCACGGTCCGCCCACCTTCGCGCACGATCAACCCGGCGAGCCGCGGCATCGCGGCCTGCAGGAGATCGGCGGCGCGCCGCAGCATCGCCGCCCGTGCCGACGGCGCCGTCGCCGCCCAACGCGCCGATGCCGCCTTCGCCCGCTCGACGCAGGCAGCCGCCGATTCGGGCGTCGCATCGAACACGGTGCCCACGACGTCGCGATGGTCCGCCGGATTGACGACCTCCCGCCCCGTCCCGCCCTCGCCCGCGATCCAGGTCTCCGTCGCACTCGCCGCCAGCCCCTGCGCCAGCTCCGCGAGCCGCCGCTCGTTCGAGAGATCGACGCCCTCGGAGTTGCGCCGCGACTCGCCGTAGAGATCGCGCGGCAGGCGGATCAGCGGATGCGGTGCGCCCAGCGGCTGGATAGCGCGCGCGAGACCGGCCGGATCGGCCACGAGATCGTCGACCGCGATGTCCTCGTCGGAGATGCGGTTCACGAACGAGCTGTTGGCGCCGTTTTCCAGCAGGCGCCGCACCAGGTACGGCAGCAGCGTCTCGTGCGTGCCGACCGGCGCGTAGATGCGGCACGGCCGGTTGAGCCCCTCGGGATCGACGACCTCCTCGTAGAGCGGCTCGCCCATGCCGTGCAGGCACTGGAACTCGTAGCGGTCCGGCGTGAAGGCATCGCCCGCCAGCGCCTCTATGGCAGCCAGCGTCTGGGCGTTGTGGGTGGCGAACTGCGGGAACACCGCATCGCCCGCCGCCAGCAGCCGGCGCGCGCAGGCGATGTAGGCTACGTCGGTGTAGATCTTGCGCGTATAGACCGGGAAGCCCGGGAGCCCGTCGACCTGGGCGCGCTTGATCTCGCTGTCCCAGTAGGCGCCCTTCACGAGCCGCACCATCAGCCGATGGCCGCTGCGGCGCGCCAGGTCGACGAGGAAATCGATCACAGCCGGACACCGCTTGCCGTAGGCCTGCACGACGAAGCCGATGCCGTGCCAGCCCGCGAGGCCGGGCTCGAGGCAGATCGCCTCCAGCAGGTCGAGCGAGAGGTCGAGCCGGTCGGCCTCCTCGGCATCGATGTTGAAACCGATATCGTGGCGCCGCGCGAGCAGCGCCAGCGCGCGCAGCCGCGGCAGCAGCTCCGACGCCACGCGGTCGGCCTGGGCGCGCGCATAGCGCGGATGGAGCGCCGAGAGCTTGATCGAGATGCCGGCGCGCTGGTGGATGCCCTCGCCGGTCGCCGCCCTCATGGCCGATCGCCCGATCGCCTCGATGGCGCCCTCGTAAGCCGCGAAGTAGCGCGCCGCGTCCTCCGCGGTAACCGCCGCCTCACCCAGCATGTCGTAGGAGTAGCGGAAGCCGCGCTCTTCCCGCTCGCGGCTGTTGTCCAGCGCCTCCTCGATGGTGCGGCCCGTGACGAACTGCTCGCCCATCATGCGCATGGCCATGTCGACGGCGGCGCGGATCACCGGCTCGCCGCCGCGCGCGATCAGCCGCGTCAGCGCCGCCGACAGGCCGCGGTCGGTCGTCTCGGCGGTGAGCTTGCCCGTCACCATCAGGCCCCAGGTCGCCGCGTTCACGAACAGCGAGCGGCCTGGACCGAGATGCGAGCGCCAGTCTCCCGCCGCGACCTTGTCGCGGATCAGCGCGTCGCGCGTGTCGTCGTCGGGGATGCGCAGCAGCGCCTCGGCGAGGCACATCAGCGCCACGCCCTCGCGCCCCGACAGTGAATATTCGTGGATCAGCTCCTCGACGCCGCCACCCCGCGGCTTGGCGCGGATCGCCAGCACCAGACGGCGCGCGGTCGCCTCGGCCTTCGCCGCCAGGTCGGGCGGCAAAGTCGCTTCAGCGACCAGCGGCGGCACGCACTCTTCCTCGGGCCGCCGGTGCATCGCGGTGATCCGCGCGCGCAGCGGGCTTTGAGGCGCAACGTCACCGGCGAACGAGGAGAAAGGACGC
>SCVT01000429.1 GCA_004296815.1 Reyranella sp.
GAAGGTGATCGGCAGCAGCATGGCGATGGTCGCCACGGGACCGATGCCGGGCAGGACGCCGATCAGCGTGCCGAGCAGACAGCCCAGCAGCGCATACATCAGGTTCTGGAAGGAGAAGGCGACGCTGAAGCCCAGCGCTAGGTTGTCGAGAAGTTCCATCTCACCAGACCCCGCGGATGATGGAGATGTTCATACCGAGGCCGACCTTGAAGACGAGGGTGCACAGGGCTGCGAGCACGACCATGTTGCCGATCACCTCGACGAGCTTGAATTCGTCGTTGGCCAGCGAGGCGATCAGGATCAGCACGACCAGGGCCGGCAGCAGGCCGGCGCGCTCGAACAGCAGCGCAAAGCAGACGACGCCGATGGTCACCAGCGTGATCGGTTTCCACTGCGGCTTCTCGACGGGTTCGGGCGTGGTCACGAGCGCCACGATGCAGATGATCACGCCGAGCCCCAGGAGGATCAGCGACAGCATCCGCGGCACGTATCCCGGTCCCATGCGGACGGGCGTGCCCAATGCCAGCTTTTGGCCGAAATAGAGCGCCAACAAGCCAAAGCCAATGAACATCAGCCCGGACAAAAAGTCCTTGCTAAGGAATCGATTCAACGACGCCTCCCAGTACGCGCAGTCTTCGATTGATGTTGGGCCCAAACCCCCGGGCCAGCACAAAGGATAGTAAACACAATTCTGCCGCTTTGCCCAAGCGCCAAGTTCATCAGCGGAATAGCAGTCGCGCTGCGATGATGGCGAGGCAAAGCGCAAACAAGCGCCGCAGCCAGACGACTGGCGCCCGCGTCGACCACCGCGCGGCGACGGGCGCGACAAAGAGCGCAGGCAGCGACAAGGCCGCGACGCAGAACAATGCCACGTCGCCTAGCGCATCGGCCGTCCGGCCCGGCGTATCCCAGTCGATCAGCAGGAATACAATCGTCGCCGGAAACGAAATGACGAGATTGAAGAGCGCGCCCGCCCCGATGGCGCTGCGGATGGGAAATGAGAACAGAGTCAGGATTGGTGTGCTCAAAGTTCCGGCACCGACGCCTACGGCGGAGGCAAGTCCGCCCACCATCAGCGGTGCCAGGTGCGAAGACGGCCCGCGAGGCTGATGGCGGGCGAGGACCAGCCGGTCGCCGGCGACCATCTTGATGGCGAGCGCTGCCGCCACGGCGGCAAACAGGAGAGTGAGCAACCTCGCCGGCGCGAACGGGGCGAGCGCCAGCCCGAGCATGGCACCAGCCACCAGACCAGGCAGCCATGTCCGCACCAGAGCGCGGTCGATGGTGCCCGCGCGCCAATGGGCGGCAACGGCCGTGACGGAAGCGACGAGAATGCTCGCCTGCGCCGTTCCGACGGAAAGCAGGACCGCGTTGGGCTCGGCCACGCCGGCCAGGGCGAAGATTTCGAGCAGGACCGGCACCGCGACCACGCCGCCGCCCACACCCAGCAGGCCGGCCAGCAGCCCGATCAGCGCACCGGTCACCAGCAACGCCGCCCAAGCCTCTGGCGGATAGGCCGAAAACAGCTCCATCACGCCGTCAATGTCCCTGTTGGTCGATATTGCATGGGCACTGGTGGGCGAGCAAACTCCCGGCCAATGTGAACGGCCGTTCAGGGGGCTTTTCGAGTGGCGCGACGAGGTCCGGACTATATCGGCACGATGGAGGTGCAGGAGAAGCACCGCTTCGACGAGCAGTCGCTCGGCCGCTTCATGGCGGCCAACGTGCCGGGCTTCGCGGCGCCCATGAAGGTCGAGCAGTTCAAGGGCGGCCAGTCCAACCCGACCTACCGGCTGACCGACGGGGCGGGCCGGCAATATGTGCTGCGCCGCAAGCCGCCCGGCAAGCTCCTGCCGTCGGCCCACGCCGTCGACCGCGAGTTCCGCGTCATCTCGGCGTTGAACAAGACCGACGTGCCGACGCCCCGGGCCTACGCGCTCTGCGAGGACGAGAGCGTCGTCGGCACCGCCTTCTACATCATGGAGTATTGCGACGGCCGCGTGCTCTGGGATCCGTTGCTGCCCGACGTCCCGAAGGAGGGGCGGCTCGCGATCTATCGCGCCAAGTTCGAGAGCCTGGTGCGGCTCCATCGCGTCGACTACGCCGCCCTCGGGCTCGCCGATTTCGGCCGGCCGGGCAGCTACGTCGCGCGCCAGATCTCGCGCTGGGGCAAGCAGTACAAGGCGTCGGAGACCGAGCGCATCGAGGCCATGGACCGGCTGCTCGACTGGCTGCCCGCCAACCTGCCGGCCAACGACGAGACCGTGCTGGTGCACGGCGACTACCGTCTCGACAACATGATCTTTCATGCCTCTGAGCCGCGCGTGCTGGGCATCATCGACTGGGAAATCTCGACGCTCGGCGATCCGTTGGCCGAGCTCTCCTATCTCTGCATGCTGTGGCGGACGCCGAAGGATTGGGGCGGCCTGCTCGGCCACGACCTCGTCGGTCTCGGCCTGCCGACCGAGGCCGATATGGTCGGCTGTTACTGTGAGCTCTCTAAGCGACCGCTGCCACCGGCCGCGCTGTGGGACTTCTACATGGCCTACAACCTCTTCCGCGTGTCGTGCATCCGGCAGGGTGTCTATGCCCGCTCGCTCGACGGCACGGCAGCCAACGTGCGCGCTGCCGACTCCGGCAAGCTGGTGCGGCCTGCCGCGGAACTCGGATGGGGCATCGTCGAACGGATGGCTGGAGGTGCACGATGACGAAGCGCAAGTCGGTACGGATCGCGGAGGAGACGCTGCCCGTCGCCGAGCGCGAGCCGCGCGCCCCGGTCGAGGCGATCCGCGCCGCCGCCTTCGCCCAGTTCGCCGAACGCGGCTATCCCGTGGTGACGGTGCGCGACATCATGAAGGCCTGCGGGCTGACGCAGGGTGCGCTCTACAACCACTTCAAGTCGAAGGACGAGCTGCTCCACGACATCATCACTTCGACGCAGGGCGAACTCGAACGGCTGTGTCAGCAGGCGGTCGCCGGCGTCGGCGACGATCCGCGCGCCAAGCTCGCGGCCTTCGTGCGCGTCTACGTCATGCGTCATTGCCGCATGAGAATCGAGGCGCTGGTCGCCAACCGAGAGATCGGCTGGCTGGATGCGACGCGCGTCGCCGACATCAGGCGCAGCCGCCGCGCCATCCGCGACATCCTGGTGACAATTCTACGCCAGGGCGTCGAGGGCGGAGTCTTCGACCCGCCGCAGGTCGACGGACGCAGCGACCTCAAGGCGATCGCCATGGCTCTGCTTGACCAGTGTACACACATCTCCATGTGGTACGGTCCGGGCGGCGACTTCGGCGAGGAGCAGATGGCCAAGCTCTATGTGGAGATGGCCCTGCGCGCCGTGGGAGCCAAGCCTCAGTCTGTTTGACCCAATGGCAGCCTGATCATCTGGAGTGGCGGACATGTTGGTGCGTAGTGCGGCCCTGATCGCGATCCTTGTGTCGGCCCTGGCCTGCACGCCGGACCAGGCCGATACGTCGCTGCCCGCGGGCCGCAGCCCGCAGCTCGCGGCCGCGCCCGGCGGCTCCTCGGTGCCCGCCGCGCGCTGGCGCGCCGTCCTGATCGCCGGCGACAACAACAGCCCATCCTTCGACAACGGCGTCGATGCGCTGCGCGACAAGCTGGCTGCCCACGGCGTGCGCGACGTACGTGTGCTCACCTCCGACCCGCGGCGCAATCCGTCGGTGCCGGTCGCCACGGTGGCCAACGTCTCGTCGGCGCTGCGCACCCAGGGCGGCGAGGCCTGCCTCGTCTTCATCACCAGCCACGGCGACGAGCGTGGCGTGGCGCTCAAGGCGGCCAACGGCATTCTGGGGCCCGGCTCGCTCGACAGCGCGCTCGATGCCGGCTGCAGCGCGCGGCCGACCGTTCTGATCGTCTCGGCCTGCCACAGTGGTGTGTTCCTGACGTCGGCGATGCGCCAGCCGAACCGCGTCGTGCTGACGGCGGCCGCGGCCGACCGTGTGAGCTTCGGCTGCGGCGCGGGCGACCAGTACACCTATTATGACCAGTGCCTGCTGCAGAACTTCGACGGCGCCGCGACCTGGGGCCAGCTCGCGCAGTCGACACGCGCCTGCGTTCAGGCGCTCGAGCAACGCATGGGCATCCGCCGGCCCTCGCAGCCGCAGATCTTCGTCGGCAGCTCGGTCGCCGACCTCCGCATCCCGGGCCGTTAGCGGTCTATCACCGCGATCACGTCGCAGGTCACCTGATGGGTGCTGTCGGCCCCCAGGGTGAGCGTGTGCCGCGCAGGGCGTGAGTTCTCGTCGGGGAACATCTTCACCCACTCGTCGTTCAGCGCCGCGCGACCGGTCGAGGGCTGCTTCATCCAGAAGTTGATCTTGATGATGTCGTCAGGCGTGCCGCCCGCGGCTTCGACGAACAGCCGGACGTGCTTGAAGATGTTGATGACCTGTCCCGCCAGGTCGGGCGGCACGTTGCGCGTGCCGGGCTCGGTGCCGTTCATGATGCTCGACATAGCGATGTTGCCAATGCGGCTGCCGTTGGGGATCGGGTTCTGGTGCTTGTAGCCCGGGTAGTTGACGCTCTTGCGCTTGGCCATGGTTTCCTCCGCTCGAGACGGTAGCATGGCACCAAACGACAGGAGGAGGAAACGATGGCGCTCGTGAACTACGAGCAGGACGGCGAGGTCGTCACGCTGACACTCAACCGGCCGGAAAAGCTCAACGCCTTCAACGACGAGCTGGTCGGCGCGCTGGGCGAGGCGCTGCACCGCTTCGATGCCGACGAGAGCGCGCACATCGCGATCCTGTGCGGCGCGGGCCGCGCTTTCTCGAGCGGCGCCGACGTGCAGCAGCGCCAGCTTCGCAGCCGCGAGGAGTTCCTGAAGCTCGGCGGCCCGCAGGGCCGCGGCACGCACTCCTCCGACCTGCTGACCAAGTCGGTCAATTGGAAGCCGGTGATCGCCGCTGCACATGGCTACGTGCTCGGCCTCTCGGTCGGCATCGTGCTCGAATGCGACCTGATCGTCGCCGAGGAAGGCACGCAGTTCCAGATCACCGAGACCTCGCGCGGGCTGGGCGCGGGGAAGTACTGGGCTCTGATGCATTATCGTGGCGGCGGCGCCTTCACAATGGAAGCCGCACTGACCGGCCGCTTCTTCACCGCCGACGAGGCGCTGCGGGCCAACCTGATCAACCGCGTGGCGCCCAAGGGCAGGCATCTCGAGGTGGCGCGTGAGCTCGCCGCGGAAGTCCTGAAGAACCCGCCACTCAGCGTGCGCTCCACCGTGCGCATGCGTCGACACTACATGGACAAGCTCAGCCGCGAGGTCATGTTCATGGGAGCGCCGGAGCGGCTCTACCTCACCGAGGATTTCCACGAAGCCGCGCGCGCCTTCACCGAGAAGCGCAAGCCCCAGCCGTTCAAGGGACGATGACCATGAGAGCCAGCAGCGACAGCATCATCACCAGCCACGCCGGCTCCCTGCCGCGTCCCGAGGAGCTGATCGCGGCCAACGCCCGGCGCGAGGCCGGCACGGTCGACGAGGCCGGCTTCCAGAAGGAGCTGACGCAATCGGTGGTCGACGTCGTGCGCCGCCAGGTGGCGGCCGGCATCGCCGTGCCGGGCGACGGCGAGTACGGCAAGTCGATGGGCAGCAAGGTCAACTACCGCGCCTGGTGGAGCTACTCGTTCCAGCGGCTGGCCAACCTGCAGGTGCGCGGGCTCAGCCTCTATCAATTCCCGGTGCGCCGCTCGAGGCCGGGCAACACCGTGCTGTCGAGCTTCGGCGACCGCCGCGACCGGCTGAAATTCGCCGCCGCCTACGCCGACCCCGAATCGGGCATCACCACCGGCCCGCGCGCCACCGACTGGCCGGTCTGCGTCGGGCCGCTCGGCTACACCGGCCACGCGGCGATCGCCGCCGACATCGCCAATTTCAAGGCGGCCCTCGCAGCCTCCGGCGTCGCCGAAGGGTTCATGACGTCGATCGGCCCGGCGAGCTGCGCGCGCATCGGGAACGAGCACTACAAGAGCGACGACGAGTTCGTCTTCGCCTGCGCCGACGCCATGCGCGAGGAGTACAAGGCGATCATCGACGCAGGTCTCATCCTGCA
>SCVT01000735.1 GCA_004296815.1 Reyranella sp.
GAAGCGGCCGCGTCTTGCCCGCAGTTCCTTCACGGCCCGCGCGAGCGCGGTGCGGGTGGGCGCGAGGCCCATGCCGGTCGGGATGACGATGCTGGCCTTGCGCCGCTTCAGCGAATCGGCGACCTGCTGGCGCAGGATGCCGTCGAGCTTCTCCGCCGTCATGCCGGGCCGCGCCATGACGCGTCGGCGCTGCAGGAAGGCGGGCGCGCTCACGACGAGCGTGGCATCGACGCGACGCTCGCCCAGCCCCTCGAACAGCAGCGGGATGTCGAGCACGACGAGCTTCTCGCCCGCGAGAGCGGCGCGCCGCAGGAAGGCGCGCTGCCGCTGCTGCACCATGGGGTGCACGATCGCCTCGAGCCGGCGCAGTGCCTCCTTGTTGCCGAAGACGCGCGCACCCAACGCCTGACGGTCGAGCACGCCGTTCTTCACCACGCCGGGAAACGCCGCCTCGATGGCCGGCAGCGCCGGCCCGTTGGGGGCCTGCAGCGCATGGACGGCGGCATCG
The DNA here is from genome assembly GCA_004296815.1 of Reyranella sp. Taxonomy (GTDB): domain Bacteria; phylum Pseudomonadota; class Alphaproteobacteria; order Reyranellales; family Reyranellaceae; genus Reyranella. Next base: position 509 of record SCVT01000735.1, read on the forward strand.
GCGTCGTACACGGGCACGCCCATCTCCCGCAGCATCTTCGCTGCGGTGGACTTGCCCATGCCGATCGAACCGGTCAGTCCGACGATGACCATCTACGCGGACGCCGGACGCAGGCTCAGGGGACCAGGACGGTCTGGCCCGTGGTCTTGCGGCTCTCGAGGTCGACGTGCGACTGGGCCGCCTCGGCCAGCGGATAGCGCTGATCGATGGCGATCTTCACCTTGCCGCTCTTCACCATCTTGAACAGCGACTTGGCCGACGCCTCGAGATCCTTGCGGGTCGCGGTGTAGGCGCCGAGGCTGGGGCGCGTGACGTAGAGCGAGCCCTTGGTGTTCAGGATGCCGAGGCCGACCGGCGGCACGGCGCCCGAGGCGTTGCCGAACGAGACCATCAGGCCGCGCGGCTGCAGGCAGTCGAGCGAGGCGGCCCAGGTGTCCTTGCCGACGCCGTCGAACACCACCGGCACGCCCTTGCCCTTGGTGATCTTCTTCACCGCGGCGACGATGTCTTCCTTGGTGTAGTCGATCACCCACTTGTAGCCGTTCTTTTTGGCGAGAGCGGCCTTCTCGGGCGACGAGGTCGTGCCGATCACCTTGTAGCCGCGTGCCTTGGCCCACTGGCCGAACAGCAGGCCGACGCCACCGGCGGCGGCGTGGAACAGGATCGTGTCGCCCTTCTTCAGCCAGGCCTTGGCGGTGTGGTCGACGAGATATTCGGTGGTCATGCCCTTCAGCATGATCGCTGCCGCCTGCTCGTCGCTCACGCCCTTCGGCACGTGCACGAGCTGGTCGGTGCCCATCAGGCGCTCCTGGCAGTAGGCGCCGAGCACGCCGCAATAAGCGACGCGGTCGCCCTTCTTGAAGCCCTTCACCTTGGGGCCGACCTCGACGATCACGCCCGCGCCCTCGCGGCCGACCGCGTTGGGCAGCGGCGTCTGGTAGAGGCCGGAGCGGGTGTAGACGTCGATGAAGTTGAGGCCGATCGCGGTGTGGCGGATCTTCACCTGGCCCGGACCGGGCTTGCCCACGTCGACGTCGTGGAGCTGCATCTTCTCCGGGCCGCCGTTCTCGTGGATCAGGATGGACTTGGACATGGAAGCTCTTCCCCGTGTTGGCGGTTGGCGGGGAACGTCCCCCCGCGCGCGGGCGTCGAGTATAGTGACCGGCTTTCGACGCGCCAGCCCGGCGCATCCCTGTTCCGAGGAGGGTTTCTTGCAACGTCGCCGTAACCTCATCGCGACCGCTGCCGCTTCCGTCCTTGCTGCCCCGCTGGTAGCGCGTGCACAGGGTGTGCTGCGCGCCGGCAACGTGTCCTACCGCGTGACCACCCTGACCCAGGACCTCGAGCAGCCCTGGGGCCTGGCCTTCCTGCCCGACGGACGGCTGCTGATCACCGAGCGGCCGGGAAGGCTCAGGATCTTCGCCAACGGTCGGCTGGAGCGCGGGCCGGTCGGCGGCGTGCCCCGGGTCTATGCCCGCACCCAGGGTGGCCTGCTCGACATCTGCCTGCATCCGAACTTCGCGCAGAACAACCTCGTCTACCTCACCTATTCCGGCGAGGGCGACGGCGGCGCGGCGACCGTGCTGGCGCGCGGAGAGTTCCGCAACAACACGCTGGTGAACGTCCGCCCCATCTTCGAGGCGCTGCCGCGCACGTCCGGAGGCTACCACTTCGGCTCGCGCATCGTGTTCGACCGCGCGGGCCTCCTCTACGTGACCTGCGGCGAGCGCTACCAGATGCAGCGCGCGCAGAAGCTCGACGATCTCGTCGGCAAGGTGGTGCGGCTGCGCGACGACGGCTCGGTGCCCCCGGACAATCCCTTCGTCGGCCGGGCGGGCGCGCGGCCGGAGATCTTCACGTACGGCCATCGCAACCCGCAGGGCATGGCGATGCATCCGACCACGGGGCGCATCTGGCTCTGCGAGCACGGGCCGCGCGGCGGCGACGAGCTGAACCTGCTGAAGGCCGGCGCCAACTACGGCTGGCCGCTCGCCACGCACGGCATCGACTATTCCGGCGCCACGATCAGCCCGAACAAGAGCCTGCCCGGCATGGAAGACCCGGTGCGCGTGTGGGTGCCGTCGATCTCGCCGAGCGGGCTCGCCTTCTATACCGGCGACCGCTTCCCCGCGTGGAAGGGCTCGCTGTTCACCGGCGCACTGTCGAACAACGCGCTGTTCCGCATCCAGCTCGACGGCGACCGCTACGCCGGCGAGGAGCGGTTGCTCCCTGACCTGCTTCCGTATATCCGCGACGTTCGGCAGGGGCCCGACGGTCTGATCTACGTCGTGACCCACACCGACCAGGGCGGGCTCTACCGCCTGGAGCCCGCCTGAAGAAGATGCTGATCCTCGCTTCCGCCAGCCCGTCGCGCCGCCAGATGCTCACCAACGCCGGACTCGATTTCGCGGTCGAGCTGTCGGGCGTCGACGAGGACGAGGCCAAGCGCAGCCTGCTCGCGGAGAAGGCCTCGGCGCAGGACGTCGCCGAGACGCTGGCCGAGCTGAAGGCGGTGCGCGTGTCGCGGCGCCGGCCGGAGGCGATGGTGATCGGCGCGGACTCCACGCTCGCCTGCGAGGGCCGCCTGTTCGACAAGCCGCCGACGATGGCGGCGGCGCGTGAGCAGCTTCTGGCGCTCAGCGGCCAGACCCACGAGCTCTGCTCGTCGGTGGTCGTGGCCAAAGCAGGCGGCCGGCTGTGGCACCACAACGAGCGTGCGCGCCTCACCATGCGGGCCTTCGACGAGGCCTTCCTCGACACCTATCTCGCGCGGGCGGGCGAGGGCATCACCTCGTCGGTCGGCGCCTATCACCTCGAAGGCGTGGGCGCGCATCTCTTCAGTCGCATCGAGGGCGACTACTTCACCATCCTCGGCCTGCCGCTGCTGCCGCTGCTCTCGTTCCTGGCAAACCACGGCATCGGCCTGGAGAAGGCAGCATGAGTGCGTTCGATACCCTCGTCACCGAAGCCGCAGGCCGTCCCTTTGCCGCCATCGTCGGCTGGCCGGTCGAGCTTTCGCGCTCGCCGGCGCTGCACGGCTACTGGTTGAAACAGCACAAGGCCAACGGCCACTACGGACGCCTGCCGGTCGAGCCCAAGCGCGAGGCGCTGGAAGCGCTGGTGGCGTTCCTGAAACGCACGCCAAACGCGCGCGGCTGCAACCTGACGCTCCCGCACAAGATCAAGATCATGTCGCTGCTCGATCGCATCGATCCTGTCGCCCAGCGCATCGGCGCCGTGAACACGGTGGTGAAGCAGAAGGACGGCACGCTGGAGGGCCGCAACACCGACGGCTTCGGTTTCCTCGCGCACCTGATGCACGAGGCGCCGCAGTGGAGCGCAACGGCAGGTCCGGTGCTGGTGCTGGGCGCGGGCGGCGCCGCCCGCGCGGTGATCGCGAGTCTGGTCGACGCCGGCGTGCCGGAGGTGCGGCTGGTCAATCGCACGCGGGCGACCGCCGTCGAGCTGGGCGTGGCCTTCACGCCCAAGGGCGGGCAGCGCGTCGTCGTGGGCTCGTGGGACGACCGCTCCTCGCTCACCAAAGGCACGACCTTGCTGGTGAATACGACGTCGCTCGGCATGAAGGGCCAGCCGCCGCTCGACATCGATCTCGCGCTGCTGCCGAAGGCGGCCGTGGTCTACGACATCGTCTATGCGCCGCTCGAGACGCCGCTGCTGGCCGCCGCTCGTGCGCGCGGCAATCCTTGCGTCGACGGGCTCGGCATGCTGCTGCACCAGGGCCGCCCGGGCTTCGAAGCCTGGTTCGGCCCCAAGGTCGATGTCAGCGCCGAGCAGCGCCGCGCCGTCGCCGCCGATCTCGGAGCCAAATGATGGACAGCGATCCGCCGGAAGGCTTCAAGCCGCTCTTCCGCACCAGCCCGTTCCTCGACCACAACGGGCCGTTCTTCTATCGCGAGAACGGCGACGGCACGTTCGTGGTCGGCCTGCGCATCCAGCCCAAGCACGCCAACGCGCGCGGCATCGCCCATGGCGGCATCCTGATGACCATGTGCGACATAGCCCTGGGCTACCGCACGACGCGCAGCCAGACGCCCTCGCCCATGATCACGACGGCCAGCGTCAAGACCGACTTCGCGGGGTCCGCGAAGATCGGCGACTGGGTCGAGGCGCATGTCGATGTGCACAAGGTCGGCGGAAGGCTCGCCTTCGCCAACTGCTACCTGAAGGTGGGCGATGAGCGCATCGTCCACTCTTCGGCAGTTTTCGCGCGTACGGGCGATCGGCCCTAGATCCTTGCCCATTCTGAACCGTGCGGGCTCTCGGCGCTGACTACAGCGCCTGCCGCCCGCCCGCGCCTCAGCTGCTTTGCCCTGCGGGCAAAGCAGCGAGACGGCGCGCTACTGGTTCATGCTTCCGAAGAAGTCCTGATTGGTCTTCGCGGTCCTGAGCTTGTCGAGCAGGAACTCGATCGCATCGACGGCGCCCATCGGCATGAGGATGCGGCGCAGCACCCACATCTTCGACAGCGTTGCGCGATCGACCAGCAGCTCTTCCTTGCGGGTGCCCGACTTGGTGATGTCGATCGCCGGGAAGGTGCGCTTGTCGGAGACCTTGCGGTCCAGGATGATTTCCGAGTTACCGGTGCCCTTGAACTCTTCGAAGATGACTTCGTCCATGCGGCTGCCGGTGTCGATCAGCGCCGTGGCGATGATGGTGAGCGAGCCGCCCTCCTCGATGTTTCGCGCCGCACCGAAGAAGCGCTTGGGGCGCTGCAGGGCGTTGGCGTCGACGCCGCCGGTCAGCACCTTGCCGGAGCTGGGAACGACGGTGTTGTAGGCGCGGCCCAGCCTCGTGATGGAATCCAGCAGGATCACCACGTCCTTCTTGTGCTCGACCAGGCGCTTGGCCTTCTCGATCACCATCTCGGCGACGGCGACGTGGCGGCTGGCCGGCTCGTCGAAGGTCGAGCTCACGACCTCGCCCTTCACCGTGCGCTGCATGTCGGTGACTTCCTCGGGCCGCTCGTCGACGAGCAGCACCATGAGGAAGACCTCGGGATTGTTGGCGGTGATGGCGTGCGCGATGTTCTGCAGCAGCACCGTCTTGCCGGTGCGCGGCGGCGACACGATCAGCGCGCGCTGGCCCTTGCCGATCGGCGCGATCAGGTCGATCACGCGGGTCGAGATGTCGAGCTGCTGCTG
>SCVT01000430.1 GCA_004296815.1 Reyranella sp.
TCTTCCGATCTCGTTCGCGCATTCGTTCCCCGCGTTCGCCGCTATCGCCGTGGTCGCAGGCCTTGGCAACTCGGTGTTCCATCCGGCCGATTTCGCGCTGATCAATTCGTCCGTGAACCAGGGCCGGCTCGGCCGCGCCTACAGCATCCATGGGCTCGGCGGCTCGCTCGGCTGGGCCGCCGCGCCGGTGATGTACTTCCTCGACAGCATGTTCGGCTGGGTGGGGGCTGCGCTGATCGGGGCGGTGCCCGGCATCGTCCTGTCCGTCCTCGTCCTCATGCACCGCAAGGAACTGGTCGATCATCGCGTGAAGGATCGCGCGGCTGCGGCCATGCACGGGGCACCGAAGCCCGCCCTGTCCCTGCTGCTGCAACCCGCCCTGCTTCTGTGCCTCGTCTACTTCGCGCTGATCGCTGCCAACACGGTCGGCATCCAGCAGTTCGCCGTTCCAGCCTGGAGCAGCATGTTCGGCGTCACGGAGAACTATGCTGCTCTCTGCCTGATCGTGTTCATCGTGGGCTCCGCCAGCGGCATGTTGGTCGGTGGCTTCTTCGCCGACCGCATCCGTCGCCACGAGCTGGTCGCATCGTTCGGGCTGCTCATCGCGGCGGTCCTCACGATACCGGTCGCGACGCAGACAGTGTCGCCGGCCTTGTTGCCGATCCTGCTCGCGCTGGCGGGGGCGGCGGGTGGTGCGACGAATCCGTCGCGAGACATGATCGTCCGCAATGCCACGCCGCCCGGCGCCTCGGGCAAGGTCTTCGGCTTCGTCTATTCGGGGCTCGACATCGGCTCGTTCCTGGCGCCGCCGCTGTTCGGCTTCCTGATGGGGCAGGGCCTACCCGCCGTGATCTTCTGGATTGCGATCGGCCTCTACACGGTCAACGCAGGCCTCGTGATGGTGATCCGCAACAACACGGCGCCTAAGGTCGTCACGGCGGCGGCGGAGTAGGGCTCAGGCCGCCTCGAAGGCTTCCTGCGCCACCAGCCATTCGTGCTCGGCATGAGCAAGTTCGCGCTCCAGCCTAAGCTTCTCCTTCTGGAGATCGGCGGCAACCGTCGGCGGACCTGAATAGGTCGCGGGATCGGCGAGCTTGGCCTCAACCTCGCTGCGCTGCTTGGTGAGCGTCGCGATGTTCTTCTCGGCAGCCTCGAGCGCACGCTTCAGTGGACCGCGCTTGACCTTCTCGGAGACAACGGGAGGCGCAGCGGGAGTGGCGGCGGCCTTTTCCTTCTTCTCTTTCTTCGCTTTGCCTTCCTTGGCCGTACGTCCGCTGCGCTCGCGCAGCAGCTTGGCCTGATACTCGTCGATGTCGCCATCGAACGGCGTTACCTTGCCCGCGGCCACCACCCAGAGCTGATCCGCAACCATCTTCACGAGATGGGTGTCGTGGCTCACCAGCACGACGGCGCCCTCGAAGTCGTTGATCGCGTCGACCAGCGAGGCGCGTGCATCCATGTCGAGATGGTTGGTCGGTTCGTCGAGCAGCAGCAGATGCGGCGCGGTGCGGGTGGCGAGTGCCAGCAGCAACCGGGTCTTCTCGCCGCCCGACATCTGGCCGACCTTGAGGTCGGCGCGGTCGCGGGAGAAGCCGAAACGTCCGAGCTGGGCACGCACCTTTGCCTCGCCGATGCCCGGCCCGAGGGCGCGGTTCATGTGGTCGAACGGCGTCGCCTCGTAGTCGAGGCTCTCCTCCTGGTCCTGCGAGAAGTAGCCGATGCGCAGCTTGGAGCTGCGCCGCAGGCGGCCCTCACGCGGCTGCAGGCGATCGGACAGGAGGCGAATGAAGGTCGACTTGCCGTTGCCGTTCTGGCCGAGCAAGGCGATGCGGTCTTCCATGTCGAGCCTGAGGTCGAGCGAGTTCAGCACGAGCGGGCCGCCGGCATAGCCCACCGACACGCCATCGAGCGTCTCGATCGGCGAGGCGAGCTGGTCGGGCGATGGGAAATTGAAGGAGATCTTCTCGTCGACCGGCACCGTCGCGACCGGGCCCAGCTTCTCGATCATCTTCATGCGCGACTGCGCCTGGCGCGCCTTGCTGGCCTTGGCCTTGAAGCGGTCGACGAAGGCCTGCATGTGCTTGCGCTGGGCGGCGATCTTGGCCTGCTGGGCCGCATCGTTGGCCAGGCGCTCGGCGCGGGTCCGCTCGAAGAAGTCGTAGTTGCCCGTGTAGGAGACGAGCTTCTGGTTGTCGATGTGGACGATGTGGTCGCACACGTCGTTCAGCAGGTCGCGATCGTGGCTCACCATCAGCAGTGTGTGCGGAAAGCGCTTGAGGTGCTCCGTCAGCCACATCATCGCTTCGACGTCGAGATGGTTCGACGGCTCGTCGAGGATCAGGAGGTCGGGATTGCTGAACAGCGTGCCGGCCAGAGCCACGCGCATGCGCCAGCCGCCGGAGAATTCGCCGCAGGGGCGGGACTGCTTGTCATTGTCGAAGCCGAGGCCGTTCAGGATCGACGCTGCGCGCGACGGCGCGGAGGCTGCGCCGATCTCCTCTAGGCGCAGGTGGATCTCCGCCAGCCGCATGCCGTCGTGGGACGTCTCCGCTTCCGCAAGCAGGGTCGTGCGCTCGACGTCGGCCGCCAGCACGGCGTCGATGACGGGGATGTCGCCGCCCGGCGGATCCTGCGGCACCGAGCCGATCTTGGTGCGGCCCATCAGGTTGATCTCGCCGCCGTCGGCCTCGTACTGGCCCTGGATCAGCTTGAGCAGCGTCGATTTGCCCGCGCCGTTGCGGCCGACCAGGCCGACCTTCCAGCCGTCGGAAAAGGCCACCGAGGCGCGGTCGAACAGGACGCGCTCGCCGTGGCGAAAGGAAAGGTCGCTGACGTGGAGCATGGGGCCGCGGCGTTTAGCACGCGGGGCGGGCGGGTCCAACCGGCTTGCCGGCCCGGAACCCCGCGTTTATAAGGCGCGCCCACACGCCAGATGCACATGGGCAAGAGGGTAAATATGGCCGTCGAACGCACTTTCTCGATCATCAAGCCGGACGCGACCCGCCGGAACCTGACCGGCAAGATCAACGCCCGGTTCGAGGAGAAGGGCCTGCGCATCGTCGCCCAGCGCCGCATCTGGATGAGCCGCCAGCAGGCCGAGCAGTTCTACGGCGTCCACAAGGCCCGCCCGTTCTTCAATGACCTCTGCACGTTCATGACGTCCGGCCCGGTCGTGGTTCAGGTCCTCGAGGGCGAGAACGCCATCGCCAAGAACCGCGAGATCATGGGCGCCACCAACCCGGCCAATGCCGACGCCGGCACGATCCGCAAGGACTTCGCCGAGTCGATCGAGGCCAACTCGGTGCACGGCTCGGACTCGCCCGAGAACGCTGCGATCGAGATCGCCTACTTCTTCGCGGGCTCGGAGATCGTCGGCTGAGCAGCCGGCCTTCCGGACAACAAAAAAAGCGGCCCAGATGGGCCGCTTTTCTTTTGAGAGCCAGGTCCGGACGTCAGCCCAGGACGGCGAAGGCCACCAGAAGCGCCACCGTGCCGCCGATGCCGAGCAGGAGCGCGATCACCGGCAGGTTGCCGACGAGACCCAGTGCCATCGAGGCCAGCAGCAGCACGATCCAGAGGATCGTGAAGGTCACGAGCTTGTTGAAAGACGTGTAGGTCTCCATGTGAGCCCGGTAGTCGTCCTGCACTTCCGCCATAGCTGTCCCCGCTGAAATAGGTGGCCGAGCTTATACCGGACTAGGGTTCGGGAGAGAAGAGGAGCGTCGCCCCGGGCGGCACCCCTGCCACTGTCGCCCGGACGCCATCGACCGCGATGCGACCCTCGGCGAACCAGCGGACGACCTCGGGATAGAGCCGGTGCTCCTGGCGCAGGATGCGTGCCGAAAGCGTCTCCGCGGTGTCGCCTTCCAGGACCGGCACGGCCGCCTGCGCGATGACGGGGCCGGAGTCGAGGTCGGGGATCACGAAATGCGCCGTGCACCCGCTCAGCCGGACGCCGGCGTCGATCGCCTGTTGCTGTACGTGCAATCCTCTGAATGCAGGCAGCAGCGAGGGGTGGATGTTGATGAGGCGGTTCGCCCAGCGGGTCGGGAACCACGGGCTCATGATGCGCATGAAGCCGGCCATGACCACGAGCCCGACGCCATGCCTCTCCAGCTCGGCGGAGACCTCCCGATCGAAGGACTCGCGATCGGGGTGGCTGCGATGGGACACGACGGCGGTGGGAATGCCCGCGGCGGTGGCGATCCCGAGCCCCGGCGCCTCGGCCCTGTTACTCACGACGCAGGCGATCTCGGCGGGGTAGTCGGGTGCGGCGGCGGCCCTGATGAGCGCGGCCATGTTGCTGCCGCGCCCGGAGATCAGAACGCCGACCTTCAGCTTCGCCATAGCGTGTCGGCGTGGTCGACGACGCAATCGGCCTCGTCCGTCGGCGCGCGCTCGATCACGCCGACCTCGCTCACGGTCTCGCCGGCCTCGGTCAATGCCTTGGTCACCAGCCCGGCATCGTCCCTGGCCGTGACGACGATCATGCCCAGCCCGCAGTTGAACGTGCGCAGCATGTCGTCGGTCGGGACTTGTCCCACCTCGTGCAGCCAGCGGAATACCGGCGGCGCCTTCCAGCGACGTGCGTCGAGGCGAGCCCGCGTGCCGTCCGGCAGGCAGCGCGGTGCGTTCCCGGGCAGGCCGCCGCCGGTGATGTGGGCCAGTCCCTTGATCGCCCCGGTGGCGCGCACCGCCTGCAGGACCTGCTTCACGTAGATACGCGTCGGCTCGAGCAGAGCTTCGCCCAGCATCTTGTCGGCGAAGGGTGCGCGATCCGTGTACTTGAGGCCGCTGCGCTCGACGACGCGGCGGACGAGCGAGTAGCCGTTGGAGTGCGCGCCGTTCGAGGCCAGGCCCAGCACGACGTCGCCCGGCGCGATATCGGTGCGCGGCAGCAGCGCGTTGCGTTCGGCGGCACCGACCGCGAACCCCGCGAGATCGTAGTCGCCCTCGACGTACATGCCGGGCATCTCGGCGGTCTCGCCACCGACCAGCGCGCAGCCGGCGCGCCGGCAGCCTTCGGCGATCCCCGCCACGAGGCGGCGTCCGACATCGACGTCGAGGCGGCCGCTTGCATAGTAGTCGAGGAAGAACAGCGGCTCGGCGCCCTGCACGACGATGTCGTTGACGCACATCGCCACCAGGTCGATGCCGACCGTGTCCGGCACCGCCGCCTCGATGGCGACCTTGAGCTTGGTGCCGACACCGTCGGTACCGGACACCAGGATCGGATCGGTGAACCCCGCCGCCTTGAGGTCGAACAGGCCGCCGAAGCCGCCCAGCCCACCCATGACGCCGGGCCGGTTGGTGCTCTTCGCCAGAGGCTTGATGTGCTCGACCAGGGCGTCGCCCGCGTCGATGTCGACGCCGGCGTCCTTGTAGGTCAGCGGTGGTTTGTTGTGGCCGGGGGCGTCAGGCTTCAAGCCGGGCTCATTCATGCTAAACAGGTGGCGCGAACATAACCAAAAACCGGACCCCCGCAATGCCGATAGGCCGCTGGTTTTCCACGATTGCCGCCGTGCTGCTGGCGCTCGTCGCCGCCGAAGGCGCGGTGGCCCAGGCGCCTGCCGGCAGCGGTTATGCCGTGACCGGCATCGATGTGGACACGACGGGACCAGACGCCGTCCAGGCGCGCCAGCAGGGCCTCCGGGAGGCGCGCCGTCGTGCCGTCCGCCAGCTCGTCGACCGCATGGTGGCGCCGGAGGATCGCGCGAAGGTGCCGCAGGTCGACGAGGCCCAGCTCGAGAACATGGTGCGCGGCATCGAGTTCGTGCGCGAGCGGACGGCGCCCAACCGCTACATCGCCACCCTGAACGTCGTCTTCGCGCCGGAGCCGGTGAAGGCGTGGCTGAGCGGGGCAGGGGTCAAGGTCGTGGAGACGGTGTCGCGCCCGGCCCTCGTCGTCCCTCTCTGGAAAGGGAAGGCCGGCGTCGAGCCGCTCGACGACAAGAACGCCTGGCGGGAGGCGTGGCGGCAGCTCGACAGCGCGGGCACTGCCGTTCCGGTGACGCTGATGCGCGGCGACCAGACCGACCAGAACGCGATGTCGGCCGAGGAAGCCTATGTCGGCGATGTCTCCGCCCTGGGGCGGCTCAACGATCGCTATCGTGCGCCGCTGATCATTGTTGCGGTCGTGGAAGGCGACAAGGACTCCGGTGCCCTGACCGTCGGGGGCCTGCGCTACGACGCACAGACCGGCGCGCGCAGCGAGATCCCGCGTACGCCTGTTTCCGGCAGTGCGGCGTTGCCCGACGCCGCAAAAAACATGCACGCCAAGCTCGACCAGGACTGGCGCGGCATGGCCACGGTGCGGCGCGACTCGCAGGACGCACTCGACGTCGTGGTGCCGATCCGCGCTCTTGGTGACTGGGTCCAGGTACGGCAGCGGCTGGGAGCGATTCCGGCGGTGAAGGGCGTCACCGTGAAGACGCTCGAGGCCGACAAGGCCGAGCTGCGCCTCGAATATTACGGCTCCACCGACGAGTTGCAGCGCACATTGGCGCTGGCGGGGCTGTCTCTGTCGAAGGACGCGGACCAGTGGCGTTTGCAGCCGCGGTGATCGTCTGCACCGGCATCCTCCGATGACACAGGCTGTCGCGACGGGACGCTGGCGCTTCTGGGTCGGCGCAGCCGTCGCCTTCCTGCTGGCCTTGTGGCTGCTGAACGCCATCCTGCTGCCGTTCGTGGTCGGCATGGTTGTGGCCTACCTACTCGATCCCGCGGTCCTGTGGCTGCAGCGCTTCCGGATCTCCAGGACGCTTGCGACGACGATCGTCACGATCCTGGCCGTGCTCGCCGCAGTCGGCGCATCGACGGCGATCCTGCCGCCGCTCTTCAGCCAGGTTCAGCAGATGATCGCCGGCGCGCCGCAGCTCGCCTTGAAGGCGATCATGCAGATCCAGCCGCTGATCGAGCCGTTCCGCGAACGCTTCGGCTTGCCGGCACTCAGCCTGCAGACGGTCCAGGCCGAGGCCGCACAGTGGGCGGGGCAGGCCCTGACCATCGCCGGAGGAGTGGCGGGCGGCATGCTGCGGGGCGGTGCCGCCGTCATCAACCTGCTCGCGCTGCTCTTCATCACGCCCGTCGTGACGTTCTACATGCTGCGTGACTGGGAGAAGCTGCTCGCCACCATCGACCGCAACCTCCCGCGCGACCATGCCGACACGATCCGCAGCCTGGCGCACCAGTCGAACCGCGCGATCGGCGGCTACATCCGCGGGCAGGCGCTGGTCTGCCTCACCCTCGGAACCATCTATGCCGTCGGCCTGAGCCTGGTCGGACTACAGTTCGGCTTCGTCATCGGCCTGATCGCGGGCGCGATTTCCTTCATCCCGTTCGTCGGCACGTTTGTCGGCGCCGTCCTGTCGATCGGCATGGCGCTGGCGCAGTTTCCGCCGGACTGGCTGAGCGTGGGGTTCGTCGTCGGCGTGTTCGTCATCGGGCAGGCGCTCGAGGGCAACATCCTCTCGCCGATGCTGGTCGGAGACCGCGTCGGCCTGCATCCCGTCTGGATCATGTTCGCCCTGCTGGCGGGCGGCGTGCTGTTCGGCTTCGTGGGCGTGCTGGTGGCAGTGCCGGTGGCGGCAGTCGTCGGCGTGATCGTCCGCTACCTCGTCGGCCGCTATCGCCAGAGCGCGATCTACCG
>SCVT01000431.1 GCA_004296815.1 Reyranella sp.
ACCAGCGCGTCCATTGCGGCGGCACGGGCTTGCGGCTGGAGAGCGGCGGCGGCGTCTCGAAGAACCACTCGCGCTTCACGCCGGCGACGCCCGGCTGCGCGGCGAGGTGCGAGGAGGCGGTGTCGGCGCCGACCGGGAGCGGCAGCGGCACGGCGAATAGCGGCACGTCGTCCATCCAGCGCACGACTGCCTCGGCCGCCGCGACGCCCAGCAGCAGGGTCGTCAGCAGCAGCAGGCTGTTACCGAGAAATTTCCGCATTATCGGCGCATTCGGCGATTTTGCCGCTTCTTCCCTTTGTCATCCGGTCGGCCTAGGATGCCCCGCTTTCCCGGCTTCTTGTATCTGGAAAGCACATGGCTCACATCAGACTGAATACCCACCCCAGCCAGGGCGGCCAGGCGGCCCCTCCGGTGGTCTGGGGCGCGCGCGATCCCGCTGTTCGCGGGCCCGTGGTGGGCACCGTGGCCGATCCTGCGAAGCGCAACGCGATCGGCGTGCATTCCGGCAGCTACGGCATCTATCGGGCGCTTGCGATCGCGGCGCAGGAGCTCAAGGCCGACCACCGGCCGGACTTCACCAACACCTCGCCGGCCGAGACGATCGGCCCGTTCGAAAGCTGGTTCGACCAGAAGAAGATCGTCTCGCTCGACCCGTGGGGCCACATGGTGGCCGACGTCTTTGCCGACAAGCTCAAGGCGGGCTGGGACATCCGCCCGACCATCGCGATCACCAAGGCGCATGTGAACATGCCGGAGATCGCCGATGCGATCGCCGCCGGCCGGCTGAAAGCCGATGGCGACATCCTGAACGCCAACGGCGACGTGAAGGTGACCAAGGCCGCCGTCGAGCCGGTGTGGTGGCTGCCCGGCATCGCCGAGCGCTTCGGCGTCAAGGAGGTCGACCTGCGGCGCACGCTCTTCGAGCATACCGGCGGCATGTACACCGAGCTGGTGACGCGCTCCGACCTCGAGCTGTTCCTGCCGCCGATCGGCGGCGCCACGATCTATTTCTTCGGCGACGTTTCCAAGCTCGGCAAGAGCGAGACGAAGATCGCCTGCCGCCTCCACGACGAGTGCAACGGCTCCGACGTGTTCGGGTCCGACATCTGCACCTGCCGGCCCTATCTCGCGCACGGCATCGAGATCTGCATCGACATGGCGCAGAAGGGCGGCGTCGGCGTCGTGATCTACAATCGCAAGGAAGGCCGCGCGCTGGGTGAGGTCACCAAGTTCCTAGTCTACAACGCGCGCAAGCGCCAGCCCGGCGGCGACTCCGCGGCGCAATACTTCAACCGCACGGAGTGCGTGGCCGGCGTGCAGGACATGCGCTTCCAGGAGCTGATGCCCGATCTCTTCCACTGGCTCGGCATCGCGCGCATCGACCGTTTCGCCTCGATGAGCAACATGAAGTCCGACGCGCTGCGCGAGCAGGGTATCGAGGTCGTTGAGCAGGTGCCGATCCCCGACGATCTGATCCCGGCCGATGCCCAGGTCGAGATGGATGCCAAGAAGGCGGCCGGCTACTTCAGCCCGACCAAGCCCGGCGCCAACGAGCTGGCGCGCGCCAAGGGACGGGGTCTCGACGAGTGAAGGACAGTCTCGCATGGCTGCGCACGCCCGTCGCGATCCGCGAGCGGGCGGCGCAGGTCCTGAGATACGCCGAGGACGGACGCTCGCAATGGTTCGCCCTCGACGCCAACGGCCTCGAAGCCGCGGTGCAGGCGACGCTCGCGGTGACGCGCGAACGCTTTCCCAACCCGGCCGCCATTCCCTTCCATTCGCGCTGGCGCCACTTCGAGGCGGGCGGTCGCGACCGTTGGCCGGCGCTGGCCGAGCGGCTGAAGCACGTGCCGGCGGAGGAGATCGCGCGACGTCGCATCGATCTCGCCGTGGTCTCCGTGCTGCTCGACGCCGGCGCAGGCCCGGCCTGGAGCTATCGCGAGCCCGGCACGGGCGAGACCTACGCGCGCTCCGAGGGTCTGGGCGTGGCGAGCCTGCATATGTTCGCGAACGGCGCCTTCAGCCGCGATCCCAAGGGCGATCCGTTGCGCGTCGATGCCGAACGTCTGGTGAAGCTCACGCCCATGGACATCGCCATGGGCTTCCAGGTGAAGGCGCACAATCCCATGGTCGGGCTGGAAGGCCGCGCCGAGCTGCTGCGCAAGCTGGGCGGCATCGGCCTCGACCGGCCGGGGGCGCTGTTCGATGTGGTCGCGGGCAGCGGTGACGTGAAGGCCGAGGCGATCCTTGCGGCTGTGCTCGACAAGCTTTCGCCGATCTGGCCGTCGCCGATGGGTGACGTGTGGGAGCATCCAGTGGTGGGGCTCGTGCCCTTCCACAAGCTCTCGCAATGGATGAGCTACTCGCTGGTCGAGCCGATCGAGGGGTCAGGATTGAAGGTCGTGGCGCTCGACGCGCTGACCGGCCTGCCGGAATACCGCAACGGCGGCCTGCTGGTCGACGCGGGCGCGCTGCGACCCAAGCAGCGCAAGCTGCTGGAGGGCACCTTCAAGCCCGGTGACGAGGCGGTCGTCGAATGGCGCGCGCTCACCGTGGCGCTGCTCGATAGCATCGCAGAGCATGTCCGCGGCCATCTC
>SCVT01000432.1 GCA_004296815.1 Reyranella sp.
GCCGTGCACGCCGTGGAACCACGACCCGGGCACGAGGAACTGCTGGTTGTACTCCTTGGCGGGCGGCGCGGACGGCGCCGCCTGCTGCGCCAACGCACCACTGGTTACGCCAAGCGCAAGCACCGCCGACGCGACTATGCGGCCCAACCCCATCCCGTTCCCTCCGACGTCTCTCTCGCGGCGCGGACTTTAGACCGGGGGACGGGTTTTGTAACGCCGAACCCATCGGCTACCATCGCCGCACCAAGAAATCGCGCATTCTGCAGGAGGAAAATCATGGCGGGTCCGCTACAGGGACTGACCATCGTCGAGCTGGCCGGAATCGGCCCCGGCCCGATGTGCTCGATGATGCTGGGCGACATGGGCGCCGACGTGATCCGCGTCGACCGCACCAAGGCCCATGTCATGGACCGCCTGGCCGACCCGAAGTTCTCGGTCCACAACAGGAGCCGCCGCTCGGTGTCCGTCGACCTGCAGAAGAAGGAAGGCATCGAGGTCGTGCTGCGCCTGATCGAGAAGGCCGACGGCATGACCGAGCCGTTCCGGCCGGGCGTCGCCGAGCGGCTGGGCCTCGGCCCCGACGTCTGCCTCAAGCGCAACCCGAAGCTGGTTTACGGCCGCATGACCGGCTGGGGCCAGGACGGCCCGCTCGCCAAGGCGGCCGGCCACGACATCAACTACATCGCGCTGACCGGCGCGCTGCACGCGATCGGTGCCAAGGACAAGCCGATGCCGCCGCTCAACCTGGTCGGCGACTTCGGCGGTGGCGGCATGCTGCTGGCCTTCGGCATGGTGTGCGGGCTCCTCGAAGCGCAGAAGTCGGGCAAGGGCCAGGTCGTCGACGCCGCGATGGTCGACGGTGCGGCGCTGCTGCTCGGCGGCATCTACGGCATGGCGGGCGCCGGCCTCTGGAACGACGAGCGCGAGAACAACATGCTCGACGGCGGCGCACACTTCTACGGCACCTACGAGACCAAGGACGGCAAGCACGTCTGCATCGGCTCGATCGAGCCGCAGTTCTACGACCTGCTGCTCGAGAAGACAGGCCTCAAGGGCGAGTCGCTGCCGGCACAGATGGACCGCAAGGCGTGGGCGCAGCTCAAGAGCCGCATGACCGCGATCTTCAAGGGCAAGACGCGCGACGAGTGGTGCCAGATCATGGAAGGCACCGACATCTGCTTCGCGCCCGTGCTCTCGATGAAGGAAGCGCCGAACCACGCGCACGCCAAGGCGCGCAACGCCTATGTCGACGTGCAGGGCTTCCCTCAGCCCGCGGCCGCGCCGCGCTTCTCGCGCACCAAGGAAGGCGTGAAGGGACCGGCGGCCAAGCGCGGCCAGCACACCGAGGAGATCCTGGGCGAGCGCGGCTTCTCGTCGAAGGAGATCGGCGAGCTGAAGGCTGCAGGGATCGTCGGCCCGCAGGCCTGAGCGCCTCATGATCCGCGCCTTCGAACTGGCGGTGCAGCAGCTCAGCGATCCGAAGCTGCGCACCGTCGTCTGGCAGTCGCTGGCGCTGTCGCTGGTGCTTCAGATCGGTCTGGGCGTGGTGGCGTGGTGGGCGCTGCAGTCGTTCGCCACGTTCCAGTGGAGCTGGGTCAACGAGGCGATCCGCTGGCTGGGCGGCGGCGCCGTCACGGTGCTGGCGCTGATGCTGTTCCCGGCGAGCTTCGGCATCGTGATCTCGATCTTCATGGAGCGCATCGCCGACATCGTCGAGGCCAAGCACTACCCGCAGCTCGGCCCGGCCCGCGGCATCCCGGTCTGGACCGGCCTGTGGTCGGGCATCCTGTTCCTGGTGACATTGATCGTCATCAACCTGGTGATGCTGCCCTTCTATCTCATTGCCTTGTTCGTTGCGGGCCTCGGCGCCCTGCTGTTCTACGGCGTCAACGGCTGGCTGGCCGGCCGCGAATACTACGAGCAGGTGGCGCTGCGCCGCCGCGATCCGGCCGAGGTCCGCGCCTGGCGCAAGGCCAATGGCGGCACGCTGTGGCTCACGGGCATCGTCATCGTCTTCCTCGGCACCATCCCGGTCCTGAACCTGATCGTGCCGGTCCTGGGCGTGGCCGCGATGGTCCATATCGCGCAATCCCTGCGCCCGCCCCTTCTGCCTCCGCCGGGCCCGCGCTAAGCTCGGCTTCATGAAAATGAAATTTGGGGTGCTCGCGGCCGGGCTTCTGCTGGCCGCCTGCCAGACGGGTGAGAAGCAGGAATACGCGCTGGGGACCGGCGAGAAGGGCGTGTTCAGCTCGCGCAATGCCGGCTCGCCTATCCCTCCCGACCGCATCAAGGGTCTCGACGAGGCGCAGCTCGTGGCGCTGTTCGGCGCCCCCCAGCACGATCGCAAGGACGGCCAGGCCCGCGTGCTGCGCTACAAGTCGGACGCCTGCACGCTGTTCGTCTCCATGTATCAGAAGGGCGGCCAGGGCTGGCGCGCCGAGTTCGCCGACGCCTACGACACGCACCTGCGGCCCCTGCCGCCCGACCAGTGCGCCGGTTCCGTCGCCGCCCAGAAAAGGCGCGTCGCCTGATTCTCACGAACGCGTGAGAGCGCACATCCGGATCGCAGCCCGCCTGCGTCTAAGACTCGTGCATCCGCACGAGAATAGGACACAGGAGGGGTCTCGATGGCTTTCACGAAGAAATTCGCCAGTCTCGCCGGCGTATCGCTGCTGGCTCTCGCCATCGGCACCGCCGCGGCGCAGGCCGGCACGCTGGTAGGCCTCACCGCCGACAACAAGCTGGTCAAGATCGACACGGGCACGGGCGCCGCCTCGGCGCCGATGGCAATCACCGGCGCGAACAAGGTGGTCGGCATCGACGTGCGCCCGGCCGACGGCAAGCTCTGGGGCCTCACCGAGACCGGCCAGCTCGTCACCATCGATCCCACGAGCGGCGCGGCGACGGCCGGCAGCATGCTCTCCGAGAAGGCAGCACTTGGCGCCCGCCCGGTCGTCGACTTCAACCCGGTCGCCGACCGGCTGCGCGTGATCGGCGCCGACGGCGTCAGCCTGCGCATCAACGTCGAGACCGGTGCGACCACCGTCGACAAGCCGCTGAACTACGACGCTGCCGACGCCAACATGGGCAAGAAGCCGATGGTGGCCGCGGGCGCGTACACCAACTCGATGAAGGGCGCGAAGGCCACCGAGCTGTTCCATGTCGACGGCGCGACCGGCGGCCTGGTGCTGCAGAACCCGCCGAACGACGGCATCCTGAAGACGCGCGGCGCGGTCGGCATCCCGGCGGCGGCGGACGTGGTGATGGACATCGACAACGAGGCGGAAGGCAAGAACACCGCCTGGGTGATCGCCGGCAACACGATCTACACGATCGATCTCGCCAGCGGAAAGGCCACGCAGGTCGGCATGGTCAAGGGCATGAACGGCAAGCTGGTCGACATCGCCGTCTGGAAGTAGCTACTTCCCGGCGCGATCCTCGCGCCACAGGTCGAGCTTCTCCTGGACCGGACGGTCCGAGAAGGAAAAGAGCACCGCGTCGGTATCGGCGCGGTGTTCTACTTTGGCCCAGCTCGGCACGACGAAATGGTCGCGCTTCTTCCAGCGCAGCACCTTGTCGCCGACCCTGCTCTCGCCCGAGCCCTCGACCACCGAGAACACCGTGCCGTCGGTGCTGCGGTAGGGCGCGGTCGCGAAGCCCTTCGGCAGGAGCTGCATGAAGGTGCCCATGGTGGCGATCGGTGCGCCGCCGCTCGCCGGATTGACGTAGCGCAGCTTGTAGCCGTGGCAGGCGTCGGGCGGGCCGGCCTTGGCGAGCCCGTGCAGCGCCTCGCGCGTGCGCGAATACGGATAGTTGAAGATCGGCGAGGTCTGCTTCGCGGGCTTCCAGTCGACGGGCAGGAGCCCGCTCGCGAACTTCGCGTCCGACGTGCCCTCGGGCGCGGTGACGGTCTGCTCGTCTTCCTCGCCGTTCTCGGCGAAGCCCGCGTTGAACATCGCGACCATCGGGATGTCGAGCCCGTCGAGCCACACCATGGGCTTCGACGAATCGTTGCCGTGATCGTGCCAGGTCCAGGTCGGCGTGATGACGAAGTCGCCCTCGCGCATGATGGTGCGCTCGCCATCGACCGCGGTGTAGGCACCCTCGCCCTCGACGATGAAACGCAGCGCCGACTGGGTGTGACGATGGCTGGGCGCCACCTCGCCCGGCAGGATCAACTGAAGCCCGGCATAGAGCGTCGGCGTGATGCAGGCGCTGCCCGGCATCGCCGGGTTCTCGAGGATCAGCACGCGCCGCACCGCCTCCTTGGCGGTGATCAGCGTGCCGGATTCCATGAGGAACGGCCGCACCTTGTCGTAGTCCCAGCTCGCGGCCTGGTATTTCGGTGCCGGGCTCGGCGGCACGAGCTGATGCAGCGATTCCCAGAGCGGCGCCATCGACAGCCCGCCGATGCGTTCGTAGAAGTCGCGGCGTGCGTTGTTGCGGGTCGCCGGCGGCGACATGCGCCTACTCCGCCGCGCGCAGGAGCGGCGCCGAGCGCGCCGTCATGCGGCTGCGGCAGGCGGCGGCGAAGGCGTCGAACAGCTTCATCGAGACCGGATTGTCGAGCGCCTTGTATTCCGGGTGCCACTGGAGCGCGAGCGTGAAGGCCGTCGCGTCGGGCACGCTCAGCGCCTCGACCTGGCCGTCCTCGCAGCACACGGCCTCGAGCTTGGCGCGCGGCGCCAGCCCGTCGACCCCCTGGGCGTGCAGCGAGTTCACCGTCACGCGCCGCTCGCCCAGCAGGCGATGCAGCATGCCGCCCTCGACGACGTCGATGTCGTGGGCCGGCGCATAGTTCACGTCCATGTCGGGCGACTTGGGCGAGCGGTGGTCGCGGCGGCCGTCGACCTCGTGCACGTGCTGGTGCAGCGAGCCGCCCAGCGCCACGTTCACTTCCTGCAGGCCGCGGCAGATCGCGAACAGCGGCACGCCGCGCGCGATCGTGTGACGGATCAACGGCAGGGTGGTGGCGTCGCGCGCGCGGTCGTGCAGCGTGCCCTCGCGGCTCTCCCTGCCGTAGTGATGCGGCTCGACGTTGGACGGACTGCCGGTCAGCAGCACGCCGTCGAGACCGTCGAGCAGGCGGTCGATCGCCTCGACGAATCCTTCCTCGTCACCGAACTCGGGGCCGATGGCCGGGATCAGGACGGGCATGCCGCCCACGGCGCGGATCGCCGCCTGGACGTATTTCTCGCCCACCGTGTGATGCCAGCCGCCGCGGCCGTTCTCTTTGAAGCAGGCGGAAACTCCAATCAGCGGGCGTGGGGCAGAGCGGGGCATGGCCTATCGAAGCGTGCAAATACCGGGGTTTTCATCATCGCCGCTGGCCGCCTGATTGGCAATTGCCCGGCCCCTGATCCTGCCCGTAGCTTGTGCAGTGCAGCCCTGCATGGTACCGCCGCGCCGCAGCAAATAGTGGAAAGAGTGCCATGACGACCACCCCTCCGCCGTCCTCCCCGCCGCCCGGCACGCCCGCTCAGGGCCAGCAGCCGCAGCAGGGTCCGGCCGCGCCGCTCACCATGCACGGCCAGTACATCAAGGATTTCAGCTTCGAGAATCCGCGCGCGCCGCAGAGCCTGATCGAGCAGACGCAGCCGCAGCTCACGCTGAACGTCCAGGTCGCCAACCGGCAGTTCGACGCCAAGACGTTCGAAGTGTCGCTGACCATCGAGGCCTCGGCGCAAACGCCGAAGCAGGAACCGCTGTTCATGCTCGAGCTGGTCTATGCCGGCACCGTGACGCTCGGCGACCTGCCGGCCGATGCCTACGGCCCGATGCTCTTCATCGAGACGCCGCGCCTGCTCTTCCCGTTCGCGCGCTCGATCGTGGCCAACGCCACGCGCGAGGCGGGCTTCCCGCCGCTCAACATCGCGCCAGTCGATTTCGTGCAGCTCTATCGCCAGCAGCTCGAGGCCAACGGCGGCACCATCCCGGGCGGCGTCGGCGGTCCCGTCGGCCACGCCTGACTCCCTCCGC
>SCVT01000433.1 GCA_004296815.1 Reyranella sp.
GCCTGCATATCGACGACGAAGCCGCCCCGCTCCAGCAGCGATTTCAGGATCGGCGTCAGTCGACCTGTCTGGGTGTCGGTCGCATAGAGCAGGACGACAGGCGTGCCGTCATACCCTTCCTGCTTCAGTATTTCCTTGGACTTGGCAAAGTCGGAATTGAACTTGTCCTCGAAGCCCCTGTCAGTGGCGAAGGTCGTGCCGCAGATGAACAGCGCCTTGCATTCCTTGTAGTATTTCTCGTCGCCGAAGCCGGCGACCAGGAAGTCCTTCTGGTTCAGCGCATAGAACACCGCCTGCCGGATCTTCGCGTTGTCGAACGGCTTGTGCAGCGTGTTGAAGCGGACGTTGAGCTGCCCGCCGAGCTTGTTGTAGCTGCCGACGACGACGTTCTTGTCCTTGGCAAGCAGCGGCAGCAGCTCGATCTCGGGCTGGTCGATATAGTCGATCTCGCCGGCCAGCAGCGCGTTCACCGCGGTCTGGGCATCGGTGATGTTGAGCCATTCGACGCGATCGACGTTCACGACCTTGCCGCCGGCCAGCCCCGACGCCGGCTCGGGCCGTGGCTTGTAGTCCTTGAACTTGTCGTAGACCGTCTTCTCGCCGGGCCGCCACAGGTCCTTGCGGAAGACGAAGGGGCCTGAGCCCGTGGGATCGCTGATCTGCACGTTGTTCGGTGTGTCGGCGACACGCTTGGGCATGATGAACGGCACCGTGGAGCTGGGCTTGCCGAGCGATTCCAGCACGAGGCCGTAAGGCTCGGTCAGCACCATGGCGAAGGTCTTGTCGTCGACCGCCTTCAGCTCCTTCACCAGCGAGAAGAGCTTCTGGCCCATTGCATCCTTGGGCGCCCAGCGCTGCAGCGAGGCAATGCAGTCTACCGAGGTGACCGGCGCTCCGTCGTGGAACTTCAGGCCGTCGCGCAGGGTGAAGGTGTAGGTGAGCTTGTCGTCGCTGATCTTCCAGCCTTCGAGCATCTGCGGCTGGACGGCGAGCTTCTCGTCCATGGCCAGCAGCGTGTCGTAGACCATGTAGCCGTAATTGCGGACGTTGTAGGCCGAGGTCCAGATCGGATCGATGATCTTGATGTCGGCATGCATGACGGCGCGAACCGTCTGCGCCTGCGCGGAAAAAGAAAGCAGCGCCACCGCAGCGCCGAACACCCATTTCGTTGCCTGCATGATCGCCTCCCAGCGCACCCACTTGCGCCCGTTCTGCAACGCAATCGGCATGCCATTCCCCGGTGTGTGAGGAGGTCCGAGGTTCAATTGGCCGTGCTAACCTCCCGGCAACGGAGGAAAGCCCATGTCCGCTTGGCAGAACCGGTATCAGCGCCTGTTGTTCGACCGCCCGCACCCCAAGGTGCTGAGGGTCACGATGAACCGCCCGGAGAAGTACAACGCGACCGACGCGATCATGCATCGCGAGCTGGTCGACGTGTGGCGCGACATCGACGGCGACGACACGGTGAACTGCGTCATCCTCCAGGGCGCCGGCGGCAAGGTGTTCTCGGCCGGCGGCGACTTCGACATCATCGAAAAGAACATGAAGGACTACAACGCGCTGCTCCGTACCTGGAAGGAGGCGCGCGACATCGTCTACAACGTCATCAACTGCTCCAAGCCGATCGTCAGCACCATCCGCGGCCCCGCGGTCGGTGCTGGGCTCGTCGCCGGCATCCTGGCCGACGTCTCGATCGCCTCGAAGAAGGCCAAGATCATCGATGGCCACACCCGCCTCGGCGTCGCCGCGGGCGACCATGCCGTCATCGTGTGGCCCCTGCTCTGCGGCATGGCCAAGGCCAAGTACTACCTGCTGCTCTGCGAGGCGGTCGATGGCGAGGAAGCCGAGCGTATCGGCCTGGTCTCGCTCTGCGTCGAGGACGACCAGCTCGAGGCCAAGGGCATCGAGGTCGCAACCAAGCTCGCCGAAGGTGCGCAGACCTCGATCCGCTTCACCAAGTACGCGCTCAACAATTGGCTGCGCCAGATGGGCCCGTCGTTCGACGCCTCTCTGGCGCTCGAGATGCTGGGCTTCGTCGGACCGGAGGTGAAGGAAGGGCTCGCCTCGCACCTCGAGAAGCGCAAGCCGAAGTTCGACCCCTACTCGCCGATCTGAGGAGGCAGCGATGCGCGGACTGGACGGCAAGAGCGTCATCGTCACGGGCGGCGCCGGCGCGATCGGCACGGCGATCTGCCGTCGCTTCGCGGGCTACGGCGCCAAGGTGGGCGTGTTCGACAGGAACCTCGACGGCGCGAAGAAGGTCGCTGCCGAGATCAAGGGCTTCGCCTCCGGCGTCGACATCGCCGACTACGGCGCCGTCGGCCGCGCGATCGCCGAGTTCGAGGAGAAGGCTGGGCCGACCGACATCCTGGTCAACAACGCGGGCTGGGATCGCTTCGCCAACTTCGTCGACACCACCCCCGACCTCTGGGACCAGCTCATCGCCATCAATCTCAAGGGCCCGCTTAACATGAGCCACTTCGTGTTGAAGGGCATGGTGGCGCGCGGCTCGGGCCGCATCGTCAACATCGCCTCCGACGCGGGCCGCGTCGGCTCCTCGCAGGAGGCTGTCTATTCCGCCTGCAAGGGCGGCATCATCGCCTTCACCAAGACGGTGGCCCGCGAAGTGGCACGCAGGGGCATCACGCTCAACACGGTGTGCCCCGGCCCGACCGACACGCCGCTGCTGGCGGCGGTCGCGGGCGACGACGAGCGCGGCCAGAAGGTGCGCGCCGCCCTGGTCGGCGCCATCCCGATGAAGCGGGTCGGCCAGCCCGAGGACATTCCCGGCGCGGTTTGTTTCCTCGCCAGTGAAGACGCCGCCTTCATCACCGGCCAGACGATCAGCGTCTCCGGCGGCTTGACCATGCACGGCTGACGGGCGGAAAGTCGCGGCATGCCCGAACTCCAGTGGCTCGCCGCCGCCTTCCCGAACTTCGTGCGCTACGTCGTCGTGGGCTTCGCGCTCATGGGCGTGTTCCTCGCCGTCTACGCCCAGATCACGCCGTGGCGCGAGTTCACCCTGATCCGCGCGGGCAACTCGGCGGCCGCGACGGCCCTGATCGGCGCGCTGCTGGGCTTCAGCCTGCCGCTGGCCAACACCATCGCCAACTCGACCAGCCTCACCGACGTGGTCCTGTGGGCGCTGGTCGCACTCGTCGTCCAAGTGATCGTGCACGTCGTCATGCGCCTCCTGCTGCCCCAGCTCAGGGCGGCGATCGAAGCCGACCGGGCGGCGGCCGGCATCACCGCCGGCGGCTTCGCAGTCTGCTTTGGATTGATCAACGCCGCCTGCCTGACCACCTGAAGCCCATGCCCTCGCCCCAAGGCCCTCGTCCCTCCGGTTCGCGCGCGTCGACGGGCGTGAAGCTCGTGCTTATGGGCGTTGCGGGCGCAGCACTCCTCTACTCTTGCGCTCCCGGCGTCGGCGCAGGCCTCGGCGCACTGCCCTACTTGTGGTTCCTGCCGAACCCGTTCTATCGGCCTCCGATTGCCTCGGCTTGCCCGCCGGGCGCGTCGCCCGCCAGCTGCGCACCGACACAGGCCACGTCGAGCAGCACGACCTCGGGCTCTGCGTTTCGTGGTGGCAGCGGCAGCAGCACGACGACCACGCAGCCTGCCGCGCCGGCCGGCAGCGGCCAGGCGACCCCTGCGCAGAGCCAGCGCGGCGGCTTTGGCAGCACGGGCTCGGGCAGCGGTTCCGGGTCGAGCTGAGGGATGCGCCGCGAGAGCGTGACGCCCCGGCCCGGCTGGCAGCAGAAGCTCGAGAAGCTGGGCTTCGACTTCTACGTGCTCGACGGCAAGGCCTACTGGAACGAGCAGGCCTGCTACGCCTTCACTTCCGACCAGATCGACGAGCTCGAAGCCTCGACCGAGGAGTTGCACGGGCTCGCCCTGAAGGCGGTCGAGCATGTCGTGAGCAACCGCCTGTGGGAGCGGATGCGCATCCCACCGGCCTGGGGCGACTACATCGAGAGCGTGTGGCGGCGCTCCGATCCCACGCTCTGCGGCCGCTTCGACCTCGCCTACGATGGCAGCGGCCCGCCCAAGCTCCTGGAATACAACGCCGACACGCCGACCGCGCTCTACGAGGCCGCCGTCGTGCAGTGGTACTGGCTGAAGGACGTGAAGCCCGGCGCCGATCAGTTCAACTCGATCCACGAGAAGCTGATCGAGGCGTGGCGCGGCGTCCTCTCCCGCCTGCCGCCGGAAGGCATGGT
The DNA here is from genome assembly GCA_004296815.1 of Reyranella sp. Classification (GTDB taxonomy): domain Bacteria; phylum Pseudomonadota; class Alphaproteobacteria; order Reyranellales; family Reyranellaceae; genus Reyranella. Next base: position 4,221 of record SCVT01000433.1, read on the forward strand.
CCACTTCGCGCGCTTCGAGGACCATCCTGAGGATCTCGCGACGTCGGAATACCTGCGCGACACCGCGCTGCAGGCCGGCCTCGCCGGCAAGCCGCTCGCCGTGCAGCAGATCGGCTGGAACGGCAGGCGCTTCACCGATCCCGACGAGATGCCGATCCAGGTAATGAGCAAGCTCTATCCCTGGGAGTGGATGGCGCGCGAGGAGTTCGGCAGCCACGTGCTCTCCGACACGACCGCCTTCCTGGAGCCCGCCTGGAAGATGATCCTCAGCAACAAGATGCTGCTGCCGCTCCTGTGGGAGGGCTTTCCCAACCACCGAAACCTGCTGCCCGCGTTCGACAGCGAGCACGCCGATCTCGGCGGCGCCTTCGTGAAGAAGCCGATCTTCGGCCGCGAGGGCCACAACGTCACGATCGCCGGCCCCGGCGTGTTCGACACGGCCGGCGGCAACTACGGCACCGAAGGCTTCGTCTGGCAGGCCTACCAACCCCTGCCCGTGTTCGCCGGTAACCATGCGCTCGTCGGTTCGTGGGTGATCGAGGGCAAGGCGGCCGGCATCGGCATGCGC
>SCVT01000434.1 GCA_004296815.1 Reyranella sp.
AGCGAGTAGCCGGTCGTGGCGTCGCCGTGCGCGATCAGCACGCCCTCGGTCATCGCGCCGTCGACATGGGCGTCGGCTTCGATCGTATAGGTGCGGTTGCGCACGTCGGGCGCCACGTCGGTCGGCACGTGGCCCATGCCGGCATGGAAGACGAAGCGGTTGCGCGGCCCGTGGAAGCGCTTGGCGTTGTCGGCGAAGCGCGGCGCGAAGCGGTCGTCGAGCGGCAGCACCTGGCTCTTCTCGGCCTGCCGCCACCACTCCTCGATCATCGCCTTCAGCCGCTCGGGCTCCTTCTCCGCGAGATCGTCGACCTCGTTGAAATCCTTCTCGAGGTGATAGAGCTCCCACTTGTCGTTCGCAAAGTCGCTGCCCATCGGATGGAAGGACACCGCCTTCCAACCGTCCTGCACCAGGCCGCGATGGCCGAACATTTCGAAATACTGCGGCTTCTTCTTCGAGCGCGCGCGTTTGCTCGACAGGCTGCGCGCGAAGCTCGTGCCTTCGATCGGCATCTGCTTCACGCCGTTCACGGCCTTGGGTGGCTTGACGCCAACCACGTCGAGCAGGGTCGGCACGAGATCTGAGGCGTGGCAGAACTGGTGGCGCAGCTCGCCCTTCGCGGCGATGCCCTTGTTCCAGGCCATGACCAGCGGATCGCGGATGCCGCCGCCGTGGGTGTTCTGCTTGTAGCGGCGGAGCGGCGTGTTGGCGGCCATCGCCCAGCCAAGCGGGAAGTTCGAGTGGGTGTCGGGCCCGCCGATATCCTCGATGCGCGCGATCTTCTCCTCGAGCGTCTCGCGGCGGAGATTGTAGGGGCCCATCGCATTGATCATGCCGAACGGCCCGCCCTCCTGGCTGGCGCCGTTGTCGGACATGACGATGACGAGCGTGTCGTTGAGCTGACCCGAGGTTTCGAGGAAGCTCATCAGCCGCCCGATATGCTGATCGGCGTGGTCGAGCATGGCGGCATAAGCCGCTTGCAGGCGCGTGAACATGCGCCGCTCCGGCTCGGCGATCTCGGCCCACGGTCGCACCACGTCATTGCGCGGCGGCAGCCGCGTGCCCTTCGGCACGATGCCGAGCTTGGTCTGGCGTGCGAGGCGCCGCTCGCGCTCGATGTCCCAGCCCTCCGAGAAGACGGCGTCGTACTTCGAGATCAGGTCGAACGGCGCCTGGTGCGGCGCATGGCAGGCGCCGAAGGCGAGCCACGTCAGCCACGGCGTCTCGGCATTGTCGCCGACATGGTCGGCGAGATAGCGGATCGCCTGGTCGACCAGGTCGGACGTCAGGTGATAGCCGGTGGCGAAGGTGCCCGGCGGATCGACCGGCGTGTTGTCGCGCACCAGCTCGGGCGCGTACTGATCGGTCTCGGCATCCATGAAGCCGTAGTAGCGGTCGAAGCCGCGGCCGAGCGGCCAGCCGTCGAACGGCCCGGTGGCGCCCGACTCGGTGAGCGGCGTGACATGCCACTTGCCCAGCATGTAGTTGCGATAACCGTGTGGGCGCAGCATCTCGGCGATGGTGCCCGCCTCCTTCGAGATCTTGCCGCGATAGCCCGGATAGCCCGAGTCGAAGTTGGCGAGGCAGCCCACGCCCACCGAATGATGGTTGCGGCCGGTCAGGAGCGCCGCACGCGTCGTCGAGCACATCGCCGTCGTATGGAAGCCAGTGTAGCGCAGCCCGCGACCGGCGATGGCGTCGATGTGGGGTGTGTGGATCGGCGAGCCGTAGCAGCCCAGGTCGGAGAAACCGACATCATCGAACAGGATGACCAGGATGTTGGGCGCGCCTTTGGGGCGCTTCGGCGTCTCGGGCCAGTAGGGCTGGGAGTCCCGGACGGTCTTCCCGATCTTTCCGCGTTCTTGGCCGTGTCCGCTCATGCGTTTCCTTTTTGTTTGACCGGTTGTCCGACACTTGGCGCAGCCGATCAACCTTGTCGCCATTCATGGCGCGGGTTAGGGAAAGTCATGGCTCAGTTCACGTCCGATGGGCTTGCCCTCGCCTACGACGAATTCGGTCCGGCCGACGCCCGCAAGGCGATCGTGCTGGTCCACGGCTTCTCCGCGAACCGCTACGAGAACTGGAAGCGCATGGGCTGGTACGACGCCATCGCCGCCAAGGGCCTGCGCGGCCTAGCCCTCGACAATCGCGGCCACGGCGAGAGCGCCAAGCCGCACGATTCCGCGAAGTACGACCGCGAGGCGATGGCCCGCGATGTATTTGCATTGATGGACCATGCCGGCGTCGACCGTGCACATGTGCTGGGCTTTTCCATGGGGTCGCACATCGCCCTGACCGCGGCCCTGAGCGACTCCAGCCGCATCGACCATCTCGTGGTGGCTGGGGTGGGTGCAAAAATGTTCGATCCGCCGCGCGAGGAAGGCGCCATGGCCGCCGCCATGGAGGCCGAGAGCCCGGACGCCATCTCCGACCCGATGCTGAAGAGCTTCCGGCACTTCGCCGACGAGCAGAAGGAAGATCGCCTCGCGCTGGCTGCCTGCTCGCGTGGCGCGCGCGTGCCGCTCACACGCGATTCACTGATGGCGATCCGCAGGCCGACGCTCGTGGTCGCCGGCGCGCGCGACCAGCTCGCTGGACCGCCGCAGGGACTGGCCGAAGCCATTCCCGGCGCCAAGGCCGTGACCCTGCCGGGCTGCGACCACTTCTCCTGCATCGGCCATCCGCTCTTCAAGGCGAACGTGTTCGACTTCTTCGACGGCTGGTTGGAGTAGCTGAAGTGGCGAGGGTTCCCTTCAAGCGCATCCGCGAGCGCGCCGCCAAGCGCAAGGGCGGGGAGAAGGTGCTGGCCTCGCTGCTGCCCAAGAAGCGGGACAACAAGGCGCTGGCCAAGCTCGGCGACGACCGCGTGCTGGCCGAGATGGCGCGGCGCGTCTTCTCGGCGGGCTTCGTGTGGAGCGTGATCGACCAGAAGTGGCCGGGCTTCGAGGCGGCGTTCCTCGGCTTCAACCCCAAGCGCCTGCTGTTCCAGCCGGCCGAGTTCTGGCACGACCTCGCCTCCGACAAGCGCATCGTGCGCAACCCGCAGAAGATCAAGTCGGTGCGCGAGAACGCGAAGTTCGTGAGCGATATCGCGGCCGAGCACGGCAGCTTCGGCAAGTTGCTCGCGACCTGGCCCGCCAACGACCAGGTCGGGCTGATGGAGCTGCTGGCCAAGCGCGGCTCGCGTCTGGGCGGCAACACCTGCCAGTACCTGCTGCGCTTCCTCGGCCGCGACTCCTTCATCCTCACCAACGACCTGATGCTCTGCCTGCGCGACTCGGGCGTGCCGATCAGCGAGAAGGGCACGTCGAAGAAGGACCAGCGTCTCGCCCAGGAGCAGATCAATGCGTGGGCCAAGGAGACCGGCCTGCCGCTCACCCACATCTCGCGCATCTGCTCCATGTCGATCGGCGAGAACCATGACGCCGCGCGTCTGAAGGAGGTCATGCAGACATGACGAGCCTGCTGCTGATCAATCCCAACACGACGCAGTCGATCACCGACCTCGTGCTGAAGACGGCCAAGCGCTTCGCCTCGAAAGGCACGAGCTTGCGCGCGATCACCGGCGCCTTCGGGCCGCGCTATATCGCCTCGCGCGCGGCCTATGCGGTCGCGGGCCATGCCGCACTCGACGCCTTCGCCAACGACCGCGGCCGCAAAGATGCCGTCGTGCTCGCCTGCTTCGGCGACCCCGGCCTGGCCGCTCTCAAAGAAGTGAGCCCGGTGCCCGTGGTCGGCATGGCTGATGCGTCGATCCTGCAGGCCTGCGCCATCGGCCACCGCTTCTCCATCGTCACCGGCGGCGAGCGCTGGCAGTCGATGCTCGAGGAGTTCGTGGCGAGCCACGGCCTCGCCTCACGGCTCGCCTCCGTGCGCACGGTCGCGCCGACCGGCGCCGACATCGCACGCAATCCGAAGGCCGCGATGGCGCTGCTGGCCAAGGGCTGCAACGCCTGCGTGAGGGAGGACGGCGCCGACGTCGTGATCCTGGGCGGCGCGGGCCTGGCCGGCCTCGCCGCCAAGCTGAAGGATCAGGTCGATGCCCCTCTTCTCGATGGGGTTGCTTGCGCCATCTCCATGGCCGAAGGGCTCGCCAAGCAGAGGCCGGCCAAGGCCGCCAAGGGTGCACTTGCGAAGCCCGCGCCGGTCGACAGCGTCAATCTTTCCAAGGGTCTTTCGAAGCTGCTCGGATCGCCTTAGGGTCGCTCCCCATGCGGTTGGTCAGCTTTCGCCATGCGGGCGCGCGCAAGTTCGGCGCGGCCGTGGACGGCGGCATCGTCGATCTGTCGGAGCGCACCGGTGCGCGCTGGCCGAGCCTGCGCGCCGCGATCGCCGCCAAGGCGCTGGGCGAGCTCGCTGCTGCCGCCAAAGGCGTGGCACCGGACCTAACCTTCGACGATGTCGAGCTGCTGCCGACCATTCCCGATCCCGAGAAGATCCTCTGCATCGGCCTCAACTATGCGAGCCATGTCGGCGAGGTCGGCCGCGAGCTGCCGACCGTGCCCAGCGTCTTCTCGCGGCTCCACAACACGCTGGTCGGCCATGGCGGCAGCATCGTGCGGCCGCGCGCGTCGATCGCCTTCGACTTCGAGGGCGAACTCGCGGTCGTGATCGGCGAGCGTTGCCGGCACGTCTCGCGCGCCAGCGCGCTGTCGGTGATCGCGGGCTACACCTGCTTCTTCGACGGCAGCGTGCGCGATTTCCAGAAGCAGTCGGTGACCGCCGGCAAGAACTTCCCCGCCACC
>SCVT01000435.1 GCA_004296815.1 Reyranella sp.
CCATGGCGACGGGTCACCGTCTCGATGTGCTCGGGCGTGTAGTAGCTCGCCCACGCCTCGCGGTAGACCTGCTCGAACTCCGCGTCGCTCATCTTGGGATGATGCACGCAGCGATGATGGACGTCGTACTTGTTGAGGTCGGGGTCCATCCACACGCCCTGCTTCCAGAGCGTCTGGTGATCCTCGGAGCCGGGCAGCGGCGTGAGCATGAACAGCTCGAGGATGTCGAGCGGCAGCTCCTTCTTGATGATCTCCATGTCGCGCAGGATCGATTCGCGCGTGTCGCCGGGGAAGCCGAGGATGTAGCCCGCCCAAGTCGAGGCGCCGCTGACATGCCACGCCTGCAGCATCTTGCGGTACTCGGTGATCTTGTTCTGGCGCTTCTTGGCGGCCAGCAGATTGTCCGGGTTGACGTTCTCGAGCCCGATGAACACGCGGTAGACGCCGGCCCAGCGCGCCTTATGGATGAAGTTCGGGATGCGGTGGCACTGCGTGTCGACCTGGATGATCAGCGACAGCTGGATGCCCTCGTTCTCCTTCAGCTCGATCAGCCGGTCGAAGAAATCTTCCCAGTGCTTGTTCCGGGCCATGTTGTCGTCGGTGATGAAGAACGACGTGTTGCCCTGCTTGTAGTTCTCGCGGACGATCGCCTCGAGGTCGTCGGCCGTGCGGAAGCGGCTCTTGCGGCCCTGCACGTTGATGATGGTGCAGAACGAGCACTGGAACGGGCAGCCACGGCCGAGATCGAAGCTCGTCATGCCGCCTTCGTTGCGCGCCAGCGCCTCGACCGGCAGCCGGGGAACCGGCGCACCCTCGAGGCTCGGCAGGTCGTCCATGTAGTTGTAGAGCGGCTTCAGCGTGCCGTTCCACGAATCGCGCAGCACCTCGTCGAGCCGGCCTTCCTCGGCCTCACCCGCGAAGATCGAGATGCCCATGTCCATCGCTTCCTGGATCTCGGGAGGCGTGACCGGCAGCATCGACAGGCAGCCGGAGACATGGAAGCCGCCGATCGCGACGGGATAGCCGCCCTTGATGAACTGGCGCGCGAGGTCGACGGCGTGAGGGAACTGGTTGGTCTGGACGCCGACCAGGCAGATCAGCGCCTTGCCGCCCTGGCGCTCGATCTCGGCCATCATGCGGGCAGGACGTACGCGCGTGTTGGTCTCGTCGATCGGGCGGATCTCGATGTCGACATCGGGGCCCAGCACCTGGCGCGCGCGGCAGTCCTCGCCCAGCCCGTAGAGGGCGGCGAGGGTGTTCGACGGGATGTGCGAGCGCAACCACGTGATCGGGTAGCCGTCGTCATCGTAATGCGTCGGCTTGATCAGAATCAGGTGGAACTTTGTACGCTTAGCACCGCCCATTGCGGACTTCTCCAAAGCCAAACTCCGCTGCGGGGCCCGAGTGCTTTTCACCGCTTGACGGTATGCCGGGCCACAATGCTCTGAGTATCTACGCAACGCAACAAAAGCTCATGAGTATTTACAAACAACGCCTGTAATAGGTCCACAATCCATGGGGTCTTGGGCCCTTTGAGCCCGGCAATACGTGCGTAAGGGCCATGCGAAGGGGATTATTGCAGTCTGTGACCCGAGCGCGCAGGGTCCCTCGGCCCCGAGACGTCCGCCCACAAGGACGCAGGGGGAGGGAACGAACAAGACTTGAGCCTGATCGCGCGTACGCCGGCCCTGGCGCCCTTCCAGATTCGGAGCTTCCGCTTCCAGTGGCCGTCGGACCTCCTCGCCTCTTGGGCGTTCGAGATGGAGGGGGTGATCCTGGGCTGGTTCGTGCTGGTCTCGACCGGCTCTGTGCTGGCGCTTGCGGTGTTCGGCGCGCTGCAATTCCTCGGTACCCTCATCTCGCCCCTGTTCGGCATGGCCGGCGACCGCATCGGCAACCGCGCGGTGCTGATCCTCATGCGCCTCGTCTACCTCCTCGTGGCGTCGGCGCTGATGGTGCTGTTCCTAACCGACCACGCCAGTCCGGTGCCGGTATTCATCCTGGCGACCATCATGGGCCTGGTGCGCCCGTCCGACATCACGCTGCGCAACCTGCTGGTCGGCGAGACCATGCCGACCGACTACCTGATGCGTGCCATGGGCGTGTCGCGCACGACCGCCGACTCGGCGCGCATCGTGGGCGCGCTCTCGGGCGCCGCGCTGGTGGCGGCGCTGGGATCGGGCCTCGCCTACGTCGCGGTATGCGGCGTCTATGCGCTGAGCCTCGCGCTCACGTTCGGTGTCGGCACGCGTCGCCTGCGCGTCGTGGGAGAAGGTGACACGCCGATCTCGCCCCTGCGCACGTTGCGTGAAGGCTTCGCCTATATCTGGGCGACACCGGTGGTGCGGGCGGTGATGCTGCTGGCCTTTCTGGTGAACCTGGTCGCCTATCCGTTGACCGGTTCGCTGCTCGCCTATGTCGCGAAGGACGTCTACGGCATGGACCAGACCGGCCTCGGCTGGCTGATCGCCTGTTTCGCGGGCGGCGCGCTCGCCGGCTCGATCATGGTGTCGCTCTACGGCGCCCACATCCGGGCCGGGCGAGTGATGGTCGTGAACACGCTGGCCTGGCTCGCCTTCAACCTCGTCTTCTCGCTGGTGACGATCCCGCTCGTGGGCGAAGTCGTGCTGTTCCTCGCTGGCTTCTTCCAGAGCTTTTGCATGATCCCCATGGCCGTGATCCTCCTGCGGGTCACCGAGCCCGCTTTCCGCGGCCGGGTGATGGGTGTGCGCATGCTCGCGGTGTACGGCATGCCGGTCGGGCTGCTGCTGGTCGGCCCGGCGATCGAGTGGACGAGCTTTGCTGTCACCGGCGCTGCCTACAGCATCGTCGGACTTCTGTTCACGCTCCTCATCGCGCTGCGTTGGCGCGTCGAGCTCCTGGATCGCTCATCACCCTCCAACTTGCGCTGACCGCAACCCGGAGGATATCGGCGCGTTCCAACGAGGATGGAATGTCGCCTCGCCAAGACCGTCGCCCTGGCGATGGCCGCCTTTGCTGTCGCCATTGCGCCGGCAGGTGCCCAAACCGACTCACCCTCCGAGCAGAAACCGCCGCCACGCGCTTCCGCGACGGAGGACGAGCAGCGCAGCATCTACACGATCCAGATCGAGAACGACGTCTTCAACCGGTTCGGCACGACCGA
>SCVT01000436.1 GCA_004296815.1 Reyranella sp.
CTCCTTAGCATGATCCCGCGAAGCGTTGCGAAGCGTCCCTGCGTGTTGATCGTCCACGATCAATGGAGGCAGCGAAGTGGCTTCAGAGGCACACTCCCGGCTCTACGCCCTGGTGAAGGCCACCCCGGCGCTTCACGAGGCCTACGACGCGCCCGAAACGGCGAAGTCCTTCGCCCTGCTGCGGGCGTACACCCAGAAGCTGCTGCAGGAGCACCCCGCCTACCAGGGCCTGTCGCCGCCGTCGCTGATCGCCGGCTTCGATGTCGTCGGCGCACCGTCGAAAGCCTGGAAGGCGGACTTCGTCGGCAAGTTCTCCCCGCCCGACAAGAAGTCCGATGAGGCCGCCAAGCTCCCGGACGAGCTCATCATCGTCTACAGCTTCGCCTCGTCCTCCCTCCTCCAGCAGTTCCAGGAGGTCGTGGGCAAGGCGCAGTCGATCAATCCGGGCGCACCGATCTCCTCGGTCGGCGTGGACCTCGCCGCCGGCACGGCCGATCACTGGTGCCCGGGCACGGCCAACCTCGATTCCTTCTCCACCCGCCGCAAGGCGCGGCGCGCGGTCGTGGCCGATGCCCTGACGACGGACAACCTGCTCGGGCAGAACGTCAATGTCGTCATCGTCGACCAGGGCCTCCACAGGGCCTCGCTGCCGACAAGGAACTGGGGCGGCGGGCTCGGGCTGATCAACGGGCCCGCGCCCGGCAGCGGCGACCGGACCTCGCACGGCATGATGATCGCGCGCACCATCCTCGACATGGCGCCCGATGCCGTCCTCTACGACGTGCCGCTGATACCGCCAGAACGGATCGCCTCGATCCCGCCGTTCCTGAGCGTGGCGCAGGCGGCCTACTTCACGATGCTGCTCGAGATCCTGATCAGGCGTCCGATCCCGCCGTGGACCGGTCCGTGGATCTTCGTCAACGCCTGGGCGATCTTCGATCGCGCGACCGAGACGTCGCTCGGCGACTACACGGAGAACAAGGCGGGTGCTCCGTTCGCGATCGGCCATCCGCTGATCAACATGGTGAAGCTGCTGACCAATCCGTTCCGCTTCGACGTCGTCTTCGCCGCCGGCAACTGCGGCGATTTCTGCGCGAGTCCCCGTTGCGGCAAGCGCGACCGCGGACCGGGGCACAGCATCTGGGGCGCCAATGCCCTTCGCGAGGTCATTACGGCGGGCGCGGTCAGCGCCGCCGACACCTGGATCGGCGCCTCCTCGCAGGGACCGGGACCGAACATAAACGGCCTGGCGCGCGAGAAGCCCGATCTCTGCGCGCCCAGCCATTTCCGCGAGAACGACGATGCGTCGCTGGTCAACTCGGGGACGTCGACGGCCTGCGCGATGGCGGCCGGCGCCGTCGCGGCCCTGCGCAGCAAACCCGCCTGGGATCAGCGCTACGTGTCGCCGGCATCCATGCGCACCGCCCTGATCGGCAGCGCCCGCAAGACGCTATGGCCCGGCTGGAACGAGCGGCTGGGCCACGGCATCCTGAACGTCGGCGCGGCGATGGGACGGCTGCCGCGCGCGACGAAATCTGCCGAGTGACGGCCGGAGGAAGTCTCCGGCGTCCCGCGGTCAGGTGAACTCGGCCCACTCCACCCTGGCGGCGTCGAACAGCGCCTCCAGCTTCGGATAGCTACCGAAGGAACCCGTGGGATAGCTACCGAAGGAACCCGTGATCTTCTTGATCAACTCGTCTGCGATCATACGGCCCGCCGCACTATCCGACGGGTAGTGCAGACCCAGTACCTCGCGATTGCGCGCGATGCGCTGGGCGAGCCTGGCCGGCGGCCCCGGACTGTCGGCGGCGGTCGTGGAGTTGGTGGCCGAGGGCACGACGTTCGCGCCGGCCGGGCCGGCGATCAGCTCGAGCCATCGGGCGACGAAGTAGGCCTCGGTCGCGTGCCCGCTCGGGAACGACGCATGGCCGGGCACGACGATGGGCGGCATCAGCTCCGGCCAGAGCTGCGACGGCCGTGGACGCTGGAAGATGTCCTTGTAGTACATCGCCACGAACTGCGAGATGCGCAGCGCCCCCTGCAGGAGATACACCGTGTTCGGGTGAGTGGCCTTGCTGAAGGACATGGCGCCGCGGAAATGCGCCATGAAGCTGTCCTTCTGGCTGAGCGCCTCGGCCAGCACCTTGGTGCGGAACTCCATCGCCTCCAGCAGGTTGGCC
>SCVT01000437.1 GCA_004296815.1 Reyranella sp.
GCCAAGGCCGAGGCCGCCGGCAACCTGAAGTCGACACCGCAGCAGAAGGTGACGACGCAGGCCGAGGAGCTGCCCGAGCAGGAAACGGCCGACATGCTCAACCACCACTTCGCCCTGCTCGGCGCCTGCATCGAGGCCGATGACGGCGTCATCGACAAGTATATCGGCGACTGCGTCATGGCGGTGTGGGGCGGCATCTCCAAGATGGAAGACCACGCCGACCATGCAGTCCATGCCGCGCTGGAGATGGCGCGGGTCGTGCGCGAGGACAATGCGCAGCGCGCCGCCGCCGGCCAGGCGCCGGTGCGTTTGCGCGTCGGCCTGCATTCCGGCCCCGTGGTGGTCGGCAACATCGGCGCGCCGGGCCGCGTCAACTACACCGTCGTCGGCGACACGGTGAACGTGGCGCAGCGCTTCGAGCAGCTCGGCAAGGAGTTCATGCGCGAGGGCGAGGACGTCATCGTGCTGGTGAGCGGCGACACGATCTCGGCAATGAAGCACCCCGAGACGCTGGGGACATTGCCCACACCGGAATTGCGGCACGTGAAGGGCAGGGACGAGCCCGAGCAGGTCTATCGACTCGTCTGACGGCTTGCCGCGCTGGACGCCGAGCCGGCTTCGCCGCTAGTGTGCAGCCATCGTCCTGGTGTCACTTTCGAGGAACGAGCAGCAATGGAACGGCGCAAACTTCTGGCCTTGTCATCGGCCCTGCTGGCCATCGCTCCCTTCCATGCCTTGCGCGCCCAGGACTCCAACAAGCCGTTCACAGACCAGCAGCTCGACCAGATGCTGGCGCCGATCGCGCTCTATCCCGACGCGCTCCTTTCACAGGTGCTGATGGGCGCCACCTATCCGCTGGAGATCGTCGAGGCGGCGCGCTGGTCGCAGGCCAACCCCAACCTCAAGGGCGATGCCGCCGTGCAGGCCGTGAAGGGCAAGGACTGGGACGTCAGCGTGAAGTCGCTGACCGCGTTCCCGCAGACGCTGCAGATGATGAGCAACCAACTCGACTGGACCCAGAAGGTCGGCGACGCGATGATCGGCCAGCAGAAGGAGGTCGCGGCCTCCATCCAGCGGCTACGCGCCAAGGCCGAGGCCGCCGGCAACCTGAAGTCGACACCGCAGCAGAAGGTGACGACGCAGGCCGCCAACGGCGCCAGTGCCATCGTCATCGAGCCGACCAATCCTGAAGTGGTCTACGTGCCATACTACAACCCGGCCTGGGCCTACGGCCCGTGGCCCTATCCTTCGTATCCGCCGCCCTACTATCCACCGCCGCCCAACTACGGCGCGGCGCTGATGACCGGCATGATGTTCGGCCTGGGCGTTGCCGCCGGATCGGCGATGTTCGGCGGCTGGCACTGGGGCTGGAGCGGCAACGGCTGGGGCAACAGCTACACTACCGTCAACGTCAACAAGGCGACCAACATCAGCGCCAACAATTTCGACGGCAACAAGTACCGCGACGGCCACTGGAACTTCGATCCGGCGCATCGCGGCGGCGTGCCCTACCGCACGCCAGCCGAGCGCGAGCGCTACGGCCAGCGCAGCACCATCAACTCGGCCGACCGCCAGCGCTTCAACAACGAGCTCAGCCAGCGCGGCAACTACACGCAGCGGCCGGAGAATCGCGGGGCCGAGAACCGTGCCGGCGAGAACCGGGGCGACGGTCGCAGCGGCAGCGCCTTCGACGGCGTCGACCGCGGCGAGCGCTCCAACCGCGACTACGACCGCGGCAGCTCGTCCTGGGGCAACCGCGGCTGGGGCGGCGATCGCGGCGGCGGCGGCTGGGACCGCGGAGGTGGTGACTTCCGTGGCGGAGGGTTCCGGCGATGAGCGGCTCCATGTTCCGGCGCGGCATCCTCGCGCTCGCTCTCGCCACCGGCCTTGCGTTCGGTACGTCGGCTCAGCCGGCGCCGAAGCTGCAGACCTTCCCGACGGCCGAGGCGGCCGCCAATACCTTCACCGATGCCGTGCGCCGGGCCGACACGCATGCGTTCGCTGCCCTGCTCGGGCCGGACTGGCGCGAGTTCGTGCCGGCCTCGGCCGAGCAGATGCAGCGCCGCCGCGAGCACTATCTCGCGGCCTGGGAGCAGAGCCACCAGGTCAAGGTCGCGGGCGACAAGGCGACGATCCTCGTCGGCAAGGACAACTGGTCCCTGCCGATCCCCATCGTGAAGGACGGCGCGGAGTGGCGGTTCGATCCGGTCGCGGGCTGGCGCGAGATGCGGCTGCGCCAGATCGGCTACGACGAGGGCGCGGCGGTGCAGGCGTTGCTGTCGATCGTCGACGCCCAGCGCGACTACGCGGCGCTCGATCCGATGAAGACCGGCTCGCCGGTCTATGCCCGCCGTCTCCTGAGCTCGCCCGGCCAGAAGGACGGGCTCTACTGGGAGACCAAGCAGGGCGAGACGCAGAGCCCGCTGGGGCCGGCGATCGCGCGCGCCCAGATCGACGGTCGCGCGCCGGACGGCCACTACGGCTACTACTTCCGCCTGCTCTATGCACAGGGCGCTGCGGCGCCGGGCGGAACCCGCGACTACATCGTCAACGGCCGCATGATCGGCGGCTTCGCGGCCATCGCCTGGCCGGTGCGCTACGGCGTGACCGGGGTGATGACCTTCATCGTCGACTACAAGGGCGAGGTCTTTCAGCAGGACCTCGGGCCCGACACGGCGCAGCGCGCCGGCCTGATGACGACCTTCAATCCGGACAAGGGATGGACGAAGGCCGACACGACGCCTCCGTGACCGAGGCGTGTTCGTAGGGGAGAGACTGATGATGAAGACCAAGGTTCTTGTACTGCTCGTCGCTGCAGGCCTTCTGGGCGGCTGCGAGAACATGACGACCGGCCAGAAGGGTGCCGTCGCAGGCGCCGCGCTCGGCACCGGCATCGGTCTCGCCACTGGCGGCACCTTCGGTGCCGTGGTCGGCGCCGGCCTGATCGGCGGCGCTGCGGGCTATATCGGCGGCAGCGCCATCGGCAACAACAAGTAGGGCGGAGGACCGACCATGAAGACCAAGCTCGCCCTCGTCGCCGGCGCCGCGCTGCTGGCCGTCTCGACCTCTGCCAGCGCACAGGTGCCGCCGCTCAACTTCGACCAGGCCGCCTACATCACCTGCAAGCAGGCGCACGACATGGCGCCGGAGCCGCGCAAGATGCTGGCCGTCTATCTCGCCGAGCATGCCTCGCGCTATCGCGGCGTCGTCATCCCCGACAACGAGGTGGGCGCGCAGATCGCCCATCTCGTGCGCGGCGGCTGCACGCTGGCACCCGATGCGTATCTCTTCACCGTGATCGATCGCGCGATCGTCGCGGAGATGTCGAAGCTGCCCAAGCGCCGATAGGGATTCAGCTCAGCGCTTCAGGTCATCTTGATCATGATGTGCTGGGCGTAGCCCGGGCGCGTCGCTAGACGGTCGTGCCAAGCCCGGAGATTCTTCAGCTCCGGGCGCTTGATGTCGAGCGCGAACCAGCGATAGGCCATGCAGCCGGCCGGGATGTCGCCCATGGTGAGGTGGCCGCCGGCGACATAGGGCCGGTCGGCCAGGTGGCCGTCGAGGCGGGCCCAGAGCTGGCCCGTTTCGGCGACGGCCTCGTCGATCGCCTTCATGTCGCGCTTGTCGGGCGCCGTGCGGATGAGGCCCCAGAAGATGATCCCCATGCCGCGGGCGATGACGCTGAGCTGCCAGTCCATCCAGCGGTCGGCTTCGCTGCGTTGGCCGGGATCGTTGGGCCACAGCGTGCCGGCGGCGTACTTCGCGGCGAGATAGCGGACGCAGGAATTGCTCTCCCAGATCACGCGGCCGCCATCGTCGATGGTCGGCACGATCCCGTTGGGATTCATCTTCAGGTACCACGGCTTGTCGTTGCCGCCGAAAGCGCCGCCGACATCGATGCGCTCGTACTTGAGCCCGCACTCGTCGGCGGTCCACAGCACCTTCTGCACGTTGATCGAATTGGCGCGGCCCCAGATCTTCATCTCGACAGTCTCCTTGTCCTCAACATTCCCATGACGGCATGCCGTCTGCGATGCGCAGCACCTGCCTGGCGTTCGGATCGTCGCCACTGAACAACGACTTGCCCTCGAACGCCACCCGGTCCCCGTCGATCCATACAGGATCGGGGCGGATCCCGTCCTGCCGCCCGATGCCTGGACAGGCCGGCTTGCCCTCGACCTTGCGCACGATCGGCCGGTCGCCGCGCAGGTCGACCAGTTCCATCGGATTGCCGATCAGCGGGCTGGGTTCCCAGGCGATGGCGTAGCGACCCGACGGCGACAGCACCGGCGGTGCGGCAACGGTCGTGATGTGGCCGTCGCGCGCCGAAACGAGGTAGGCCTGCCGCGCCTCATGCATCACGACATCGACGACGTAGAGCCGATGGTCCGGCCACCACGCCACCAGCTCATGTCGGCGTTGATCGCCGGTCGTGCTGTCGATGATCCGGACCGGACGACTTCCGTCGACCTGAAGGACCAGGGCCGGACCCTCGCGGCTGACGCCCGGCGGCGACTGCGCCTCCGCTGCGAAGGCCACGCATGCCACGACGACGCAGGCGAGGGGCCCGCGCACCATGCGGCCTCTAGTGCGCCGCGGCCCAGTTGTCGCCGACGCCGGTCTCGACGACCAGCGGCACGGTGAGCGAAGCAGCGCCCTCCATGATCTTGCGCGTCACGTCCTTGGTCTTGTCGAGCTCCTTCTCGGGCACCTCGAACAGCAGCTCGTCGTGGACCTGCAGCAGCATCTTGGCCTTGAGCTTGGCCGCCACCAGCGCACTGGGCAGGCGGATCATCGCCCGCTTGATGATGTCGGCGGCGCCGCCCTGCAGCGGGGCGTTGATCGCCGCGCGCTCGGCGAAGGCGCGCAGGCCCTGGCTCTTCTCGTTGATGTACTTCAGGTGGACCTTGCGGCCGAACGGCGTCACCACGTAGCCGTGCTTGCGCGCGTATTCCTTGGTCTCCTCCATGTAGTCGCGGATGCCGGGATAGCGCTGGAAGTACTTGGCAATGTAGTCGCGCGCCTCGGGCTGGCCGATGCCCAGCTGGTTGGCGAGACCGAACGCCGAGATGCCGTAGATGATGCCGAAGTTGATCGCCTTGGCGCGGCGGCGGACCAGCGGGTCCATGCCCTTGACCGGCACGTCGAACATCTCCGACGCGGTGATGGCATGGATGTCGTCGCCGCGCTCGAAGGCCTGCTTCAGCGAGGCGATGTCGGCCACGTGCGCCAGCAGGCGCAGCTCGATCTGCGAGTAGTCGGCGCTCAAGAGCTTGCAGCCCGTCTCGGCGATGAAGGCCTGGCGGATCTTGCGGCCCTCCTCGCTGCGCACCGGGATGTTCTGCAGGTTGGGATCGGTCGAGGCGAGGCGACCCGTCGCGGCGCCGGTCATGTGATACGAGGTGTGGACGCGGCCGGTCTTGCCGTCGACCTCGCGCACCAGCGCGTCGGTGTAGGTGCCCTTGAGCTTGGCGATCTGGCGGTGCTCCATGATCTTGACCGGAAGCGCATGGCCCTGCGCAGCGAGGTCCTCGAGGACGCCGATGTCGGTCGCCCACGAGCCGTTCTTGTTGCGCTTGCCGCCTGGCAGCTTCTGCTCGTCGAACAGGATCTCGCCGAGCTGCTTGGGCGAGCCCACGTTGAACTCGCGGCCGGCGACCTTGTGGATCTCGCGCTCCAGCTCGGCCAGCCGCTTCTCGAAGTCGGCCGAGAGCTTCTTGAGCTTCAGCGCATCGACCTTGATGCCGGCGCTCTCCATGCTGAGCAGCACCGGGATCAGCGGCCGCTCGATGGTCTCGTACATGGTGGTGACGCGCTCCGGCACCAGCCGCGGCTTCAGCCGCGCCCAGAGCTGCATGGTGACGTCGGCGTCCTCCGCCGCGTAGTCGCGCGCCTTGTCGAGCGGCACCTTGTCGAAGGTCACCTGCTTGGCGCCGCTGCCCGCTACGTCGGAGAACTTGATGGTCTTCTGGCCGAGATGCAGCTCAGCGAGCTCGTCCATGCCGTGGTTGTTCCGGCCGGCGTCGAGGACGAAGGAGATCAGCATCGTGTCGTCGACCGGGCCGATCTCGATCCCGTGGCGGCGGAACACCGCCATGTCGTACTTGATGTTCTGCCCGACCTTCAGCACGCCGGGGTCCTGCAGCAGGGGCTTGAGCTTGGCGATCGCCGTCTTGAGCGGGATCTGGCCGGGCAGCAGCTTGCCGGCGTCCTTGTCGCCTCCGTCGCCGGCGAGGTCGAGCGCCCCCTGGGCGGCGCCGCCCGGCGTGCGGTGCATCAGCGGCAGGTAGGCCGCGCGGCGCTTGGTGGAGTTGACGTCGCCCCACGGTCCCTCGAGCAGGGCGAGCGACACGCCGACCAGGCCGGCGTTGTTGCTGTCGAGCCCGTCGGTCTCGCAGTCGAAGGCCACCGTGCCGGCCTTGGTGGCCTCGGCGATCCATTCGTCGAGCAGCTTCTCGTCCTGGATCAGCTCGTAGTCGGCGGCGGTGAATTCCTGATTGGATTTCGCGCGCGCAGGCTTGGGCTTCGCCGCTTCCGGCTCGGCCTTCGTCACCGGTGCGGCGGTCGCAGCGGGCGCCACCGGCGCGGTCGCCGCGCCGAGCTCCGTCGTGTAGCGCTGCAGCAGGGTCTTGAATCCCTGCTGCTCGAGCCAGGGCAGCAGCAGGTTGGGATCGGGCTTCTTCTTGTCGAAGGAGTCCGGATCGGCGGGCGGCGGCACGTCGTCGCGAAGCTGCACCAGCTTCTTGGAGATGCGGATCAGCTCGGCGTTCTGTTCCAGCGATTCGCGGCGCTTGGGCTGCTTGATCTGGGCCGTGCTCTTCAGCAGCGTCTCGAGATCGCCGAACTCGTTCAGGAGCTGGGCCGCCGTCTTGATGCCGATGCCCGGTGCGCCCGGCACGTTGTCGGTCGAGTCGCCCGCCAGCGCCTGCACGTCCACGACCTTGTCCGGCGTGACGCCGAACTTCTCCATCACCGCCTCGGGACCCATCTTGCGCTGCTTGATCGGGTCCATCATCTCGACACCCGGCCGGACGAGCTGCATCAGGTCCTTGTCGGAGGAGACGATGGTGCAGGTGCCGCCCGCCTCGAGCGCCATGCGGGCGTAGGTCGCGATAAGATCGTCGGCCTCGTAGCCCTCGAGCTCGACGCTCGGCAGGCCGAACGCCTTGGCCGCCTCACGGATCAGCGGGAACTGCGGGATCAGGTCTTCCGGCGGCTCGGGCCGGTTGGCCTTGTACTTGTCGTAGATCTGGTTGCGGAACGTCGTGCGCCCGGCGTCGAGGATCACCGCGACATGGTCGACCTCGGGATCGTCGAGAAGCTGGGTCAGCATCTTGGAGAAGCCGAACACGGCGTTGACCGGCGTGCCGTCGGGCCGCGTCAGCGGCGGCAGCGCGTGGTAGGCGCGGAAGATGTAGCCCGAGCCGTCGATCAGGTAGAGGTGACGGATCGGCTTGTTG
>SCVT01000438.1 GCA_004296815.1 Reyranella sp.
ACCGTGACACCGTCGAGATCGGGCAGGTTGTAGTCGATCAGCGCCACCTTCGGCCGCAACTCGCCGATCGTATGGATCGCCAGCGACGCGCTCGTCGTCGCCTCGACCTTGAGGCCGGCGCGCTGAAGGTAGCACGCAAGCTCCTCGCCCTGGGTCGGATCGTCCTCGATGATCAGGACGTCGCAGCCGAAAGCGGTCGCATCGTTGGTTTCATCGGACATGGCGCCGACTATGGCGTGGTCTGCGCTTTTATCACGTCGGATCGCCTCCGGATCGGAGGCATCGGTCCACGCTAGACGGCCCGAGCTAGTTGCTACGGCGCTGCAGGTAGGTTTCGAAGAAGCCTTCGACGGCATCCAGCCCGCCATTGGTGAGCCGAACGATGGTGCGGCGCTTGTCCTCGGCATCGCCCGCGCGCTCGATCAGCCCGTGCGACAGAAGCTGCTCCATGCGGCGCAGCGCCGTCGTCAACGGCACGCCGGACGCGGCGCCCAGGCTGGTGACGGTGACCTCGGCGCTGCCGAGCTGCGCATCGTAGAGATCGAGCAGCATTTCCCAGCAAGGATCCGAGAAGAGCTCGGTGGGGAAGTACTGGCTGCGCATCTTGCGCATGGAGCGCATATCCTTCAGCGCCGACCGCTTGCGGTCGATTGTGCCGGCGGCCGCGTCCGCTCCGGCGGGCGCCGCGTGATCGCGCATCTGGCGCATCAGCAGGGCCGACTTCACGGCGCGGACCAGCCTCGGGCCGTCGATCGGCTTGGTGAGCAGGTCGCGCGCGCCCAGCCGGATCGCTTCGACAGCGTCGTCGAAGCCGGCATGGCCGCTCACGAAGATGACCTCGGGCCTGTCGCCATCGGCGATGCGACCGAGACGTTCGGCGAACTCCAGCCCGTTCAATTCGGGCATCCGGAGATCGGAGACGACGACCCGCGCGCGGTTGCCCTCCGACAGAAGCTGCAGGGCCTGCCATCCATCGCCGGCCGACAGGCACGACAAGCCCGCCTTGCCGAGATACTCGACGAGCTCTTCGACGGCAGCCAGATCGTCGTCCACCACCAGGGCGTCGACGGTCTTTCCGGAACGGGTCGGGCTACTGGATGTGGTTGTCGGCAAGGCCTGGACCCCTCGGGTTGGACGTTCATATCCAAACTGGAGACGATCTTTGACACGATCGACATCGCAAAATGCCTGCCCTGGCGTACATTCCGCAAGAGGTGTGCGGTTAGTCGCGCGGGTTTTTTTGGGCGTCGGCCCTCAGGATGCAATCGAGAATGACAGTCGCCATGGAACGTGGAGCGCAGGCTTCGACGCGTCCGGCGCCTGGACTGTGGTCCGGGCTGCTGTCCCGTGAGCCTGGGGTTCGCCGGACGGTGGCTCTGTGCCTGGTGCATGTCGCCCTGGTGTGGGGCATGGCGATCCTGGTCATGGAGCAGAACCATGAGCGTTCGGTCGAGAGCTGGAAGAGTTCGGTACAGAACCTTGCGCTGACCGTCGCCGCCCATGCAGCACAGACGCAGGGCGCGGCCGACCTCGTCGTGAAGAGCATGGCCGACTGGATCGTCGACGAGCACGTCGAGACCGAGGAGCAGTTCCGCAAGGTCATGGGCGAGCGCCGCTTTTTCGACGCCATGCGCGACCGCATCGTGGGCCAGCCGCAGATCGGCGTGGCGTTGATCATCGCCGCCAACGGAGACGTCATCAATTCGACGACCGCGTGGCCGCCGCGGAGCGTGAACGTCGCCGATCGGGAGTCGTTCAGGATGGCGCTCGAGCCCGGTGCGATGTCGCTCAGCGCGACGTCGGTGGGACGCGTCAGCGGCAAGCCGCGCTTCTACATCGCACGCAAGGTCCTCTCGCGGGGCGGCGAACTGCTGGGCGTCATCGCGGTCGGCCTCGAAGCCGACTTCTTCGCCGACTTCTACAAGCGCATCGCCCTGGGGTCCGACAGCTGGCTGGCGCTGTTCCGTGCCGACGGGACGCTGCTCGCGACCAGCCTTCCCGACCAGGCCCTCGGACAGCGCTTCGAGAAGACGCTGCCTTACCGGATGATCCAGGCCGGCGAGTCGGGCAAGGCGGTGCTGACGACCGGGCCGTTTCCCTACTATGCCGGCAGCAGTCCCTCGCGGATCCTCGTCGCCCACCAGGTCGAAGGACTCCCGGCCTATGTCACGGTCGTCGTCGGAGAGAGCGCGTTCCTCGCGCCGTGGCGCGACCGCAACCTCCTGATCGTCGCCATCGCCAGCGTGCTCACCGTCCTCACGATGGTGGTGGGCCTGCAGATCCTGCGCCTGATCAACCGGACCGCCGCCACCGCACGGATCAACTCCGAGCGGCAGGTGCTGGCTGCGATCGTCGACACGCCGGCGGCACTGACCGCCGTCGTCGATGCGAGCGGCAAGGTCGTGCACGCAAACACCCAGTTCCGCCGGATGCTGGGATTTGGACCCGGCGATGCGGTCCAGCTGGCGCTCTCGAGCCCGTCCCTCAAGGGCGCGGATGCCTTGACGGATTTCGTGCACGGCGATGCGCCGTCCGGTGAGGCCGTGCTGGAGCTGGCGCGGCCCCTGGAGCAGACCAGGCACCTCCGGTTCTCGCTGTCGCGCCAGTCGCTGCCCGATACCGGTCGGTGCGTGATCATGGTCGGCCAGGACGATACCGTCCGTCACCAGGCCGAGCGCGCCATCGCGCTGTCGGGCAAGCTGGTGACATTGGGCGAGATCACGACGGGCATCGCCCACGAGCTCAGCCAGCCGCTGAACGTCATTCGCATGGCCGCCCAGAACGCGCTGGCCGAGGCGGTGCCCGAGCAGGTCGAGGGCGCGCGCGACGACGACGAACCGGCGCCGCCGATGTCCGATCGCGATTTCCGCGACTTCGCGGTCACCAAGCTCTCGCGCGTGGTGGCGCAGGTCGATCGCGCCGCCGCCATCATCTCGCGCATGCGCATCTTCAGCCGGTCGACGCGCGACGGCCCGCAGCGCTACGACATCCGCGACGCCTGCCGCGGCGCGGTGATCCTGGTAGCCCAGCCCTTCCGCGTGGCCGGCATCGAGATCGTCGAGGCTCTCGGCGACGAGTCGCTCATGACGGTGGGGCATCAGTCGCTGCTCGAGCAGGTGCTGGTCAACCTGCTGGGCAACGCGCGCGACGCGCTGTCGGACGCCTTGCGGAAAGATCGCAAGGTCGAGGTCTCGGCAAGCCGCGGCAAGCCCGGCCGCCTCGTGATCCGCGTGGCCGACAATGGCCCGGGCGTGCCGGAAGCCAGTCGCGATCGCATCTTCGAGCCGTTCTACACCACCAAGCCCGAAGGGCAGGGCATGGGCCTGGGCCTCGCCGTTGCGTACGGCATCGTACGCGACGCCGGTGGCGGCCTGACCTTGCGGCCGGAGGGTCCCGGCGCCACCTTCGAGATCGACCTGCCGGAGAGTCCGAAGGCATGACGATCGGGGTCCTCTTCGTGTCGATGGGCGGCATCTGCCGGGCGCCGATGGCCGCCGGGGTCTTCCGTGTCTTCGCCCAGCGCGGTCGCGTCGAGCATCTGTTCGACATCGCGAGCGCGGGCACCTTCGACGGCCATGCCGGCCAGCCGCCCTCTCTCCTTGCCTGCGAGGTCGCGCGCGGCCGCGGCTACGACATCGGGCAGGAGCGTGTCCGCGTGCTGCGCGGCGAGGACGTCGCCCGCTACGACCATGGCGCGGCGATGGATCGTTCGACCCTCGCCGCGATGCGCTGGATGGCGCCGGCGGGCTGCACCGACAGGCCGCAGCTCCTGATGCGGCATGCACCGCAGGCCGGCGCGACCGACATCGCCGATCCCTACGGCGGCACCACGGCCGACTACGAGCGCGCCCTCGATCTCATCGAGAAGGGCTGTGCCGGTCTGATGATGACCATCGTGCGTTCGCTCCAGGCTCCGGACGCGCACCGGCGAAGCCCTGCCTGACGTCTGCTGCC
>SCVT01000439.1 GCA_004296815.1 Reyranella sp.
AGTTCCTGACGCTCCTGGGGCCAAGCGGCTCCGGCAAGACCACCACCCTGATGATGATCGCCGGCTTCGAGACACCGACGGCCGGCGACATCGCGATCGACGGCAAGTCCGTGGTCGCCATGCCGCCTTACCGGCGCAACATCGGCATGGTGTTCCAGAACTACGCCCTCTTCCCGCACCTGACGGTCGAGGAGAATGTCGGCTTCCCGCTGAAGCAGCGCGGCGTCCCCAAGGCGGAGCGTGCGAAGCTGGTGGCCGAAGCGCTCGAGCTCGTCCATCTGCCGGGCTATAGCGCCCGCTACCCGCGCCAGCTCTCGGGCGGCCAGCAGCAGCGCGTCGCCGTCGCACGCGCAGTCGTCTTCAAGCCGCGGCTGCTCCTGATGGACGAGCCGCTGGGCGCGCTCGACAAACAGCTCCGGGAAAACCTGCAGCTCGAGATGCGGCGCCTGCACGCCGACCTCGGCATCACCTTCATCTACGTGACGCACGACCAGGAAGAAGCGCTCACCATGTCCGACCGCATCGCCGTCATGAACGACGGCAAGGTCGCTCAGGTCGGGCGCCCCGAGGATCTCTACGACCGGCCGACCAGCCGCTTCGTGGCCGGCTTCATCGGCGAGTCGAACTTCCTGCCGGCGGTCGTGCGCGGCATCGAGGATGGTGTCGTCGTGGCCGAGTGCGAGGGAGCGTTGATCCGCGCGATCTGCCCCGGCCGGCCGACGAGCGGCGAGCAGGTCACACTGACGACACGGCCCGAGCGCCTGCGCTTCGCCGACGGCGACTGGAACGCCACAACGCCGCAGAACCGCATCGAGGTGACAGTTACAGAGGCGGTCTTCGCTGGCGAGCGTTGCCGCTACATGCTCCAGGCCGGCAACGGCACCTCCATCGTCCTGAAGGAACCGTCGAGTGCCGCCATCCGCCGCCGTGCCGTCGGCGAGCGCGCCGAGATCTCCTGGTCCGTCGCGGACACGATCCTTGTCTGAGCCCGCCCTTGTCTGAAATCGTCCAGCCCGCCCCTGTCTCCGTGCCGCTGGGCGCCGCCCGCGCCTTCTCGTTCAACTGGCGCAAGGCCGTACCCTTGCTGCTGGCCGCGCCGCTGCTGATCTACATGCTGGTGCTCTACGCCCTGCCTGTGGTCGCGATGCTGCTGCGCAGCCTCAACGACCCGACCTGGACTCTGGCCCACTATGCGGCGCTGCTCGAGGACGTCGTCTTCATCAAGACGTTCTGGATCACCTTCAACACCTCGATCACCGTCACCATCGGCTGCCTGATCCTCGGCTACCCCGTGGCCATGGGCCTGGTCCGCGCGAAGTCGATGGCACCGTTCATCCTGCTCATCATCCTCCTGCCCTTCTGGACCAGCGTGCTGGTGCGGAGCTACGCCTGGATGGTCCTGCTAGGCCGGCACGGGCTTGTGAACGAGGCACTCATAGCGATCGGCATGATCGACCGGCCGATCCGCATCCTGAACACGCCGCTCGCGACCCAGATCGCGATGATCCACATCCTGCTGCCATACATGATCCTGCCCATCGCCAATGCGCTCCGGCAGATCGACCCGTCGCTGGTCCGCGCCGCCTCGGGCCTCGGCGCCACGCCGTTCATGACCTTCCGTCAGGTGATCCTGCCACTCTCGATGTCGGGCGTGGCCGCGGGCACGCTGCTGGTCTTCGTGCTGGCGCTGGGCTTCTACATCACGCCGGCCATGGTGGGCGGCCCACGCGACATCACGCTCTCGATGCTGATCGCCCAGCAGGTCGACCATCTCAACTGGGCCTATGCCGCAACACTCTCCGCCGTGCTGCTGGCGACGGCGCTTGCCATCCTCGCGGCGGCACGGAAGCTGCCGGGCGTCGGCAACGCCTTCCGGATGAGCGTGCGATGATCCTCGCGCGCGCCCTGCCCGTGTTCGTCGTGGGCCTGATCCTGTTCTTCCTCGCCTTCCCGATCGTCGTCGTGACGGTGGTCTCCTTCTCCGACGCGACCTATCTCACCTTCCCGCCGCCGGCTTTCGGGCTGCGCTGGTACGAGGCCTATTTCAGCAATCCCGACTGGCTGAAGCCCACCTGGGTCAGCCTCTGGGTCGCCGCGGCCGTCGTCGTCCTGGCGACGTTCCTCGGCACGCTCGCCGCTCTCGGCATCGCCCGCCTCCCCAAGGGTCTCAAGATCGCCGCCACCGGCCTGATCCTGTCGCCGCTGATCGTGCCCGGCATCGTGGTCGCGATCGGCATCTACTATGCCTACTCGCGCTACGGGCTGGTCGGCACGCCGATCGCCATGGTTCTGGCCCATACCTGCCTCGCCGTGCCGTTCGTCGTCACCAGCGTGACCGCGAGCCTCTCCGGCATCGACCCGCGCCTCGAGCAGGCGGCGCTCAGCCTCGGCGCCACGCCGGGCGCCACCTTCTGGCAGGTCACGCTGCCGCTGATCCGTCCGGGCGTGCTGGTCGGCGCGCTGTTCGCCTTCATCACCTCGTTCGACGAGTTGATCGTGGCGCTGTTCATCTCAGGCACCGGCGCGGTCACCTTGCCGCGCCGCATGTGGGACGACCTGCGCTTCCAGATCGATCCCACCATCGCCGCCGTGTCCACGCTCACGATCGTGCTGACCGTGGCGCTAATGGGCGTGGCGCACCTTCTGCGGAAGCGCAGCCCGGCTTAGCCGGTTTTCATGCCCTTCATGTAAGTCGACGGCACCACGGTCTTGACCGACTGCGCGCGCTTGGCGAGCCAGTAGGCCTGCGGCGGCGGCACCGACCCGAACTGCTTGTCGACGCCCAGTTTCTGCGCGGCGTCCATCGGCCAGTTGGGGTTGTAGAGAAGCTCGCGCGCCAAGGCGATCAGGTCGGCCCTGCCCTCCTGCAGTATCTGCTCTGCCTGATCTGCATGGACGATCAGCCCGACCGCCATGCTGAGGATGTCGGCGTCCTTCTTCAGCCGCTCAGCATAGGGCACCTGGTAGCCGTAGGTCACCGGCCCCGCGCTCACCACCGGCGAGCCGCGCATGCCGCCCGAGCTGCAGTCGATCACGTCGACGCCCTTGGGCTTCAGGATCTTCGCAAGTGCAACACTCTGGTCCGGCCCCCAGCCCGCGTCGTCCTCGACCGAGAAGCGCACGAACAGCGGCTTCGACGCCGGCCAGTGGGCGCGCACGCTCTCCACCACCTCGATGGCGAAGCGCATGCGGTTGAGCTCGCTGCCGCCATACTCGTCATTGCGCACGTTGGAGAACGGCGAGAGGAACTGATGGATCAGGTAGCCGTGCGCCATGTGGAGATCGAGCACGTCGAAGCCCGCCTCGTGGGCGCGCCGCGCCGCCTGGCCCCAGCGCTCGACCACTTCGGGGATCTCCGCCGTCGTAAGCGCGCGCGGCGTCGGGTCGGTGTCGGGCGAATTGATCGCCGACGAGGAGACGAGCTCCCAATCGTTCCAGTCGTCGATCTCCGGCGACGGCTTCAGCGGCGCGCCGCCTTCCCAGGGACGGAACCGCCGCGCCTTGCGGCCGGAGTGGCCGAGCTGGATGCCCGGCACCGAGTTGTGCAGCCGGATGAACTCGACGCAGCGCTTCAGGCCCGGGATGAAGGCATCGTCCCACAGGCCGAGATCGCCCACTGTGCCGCAGCCGCGCCGCTCGACCTTGGTGGACTCCATGATCACCAGGCCCGCGCCGCCCGCCGCATAGCGTCCGGCATTCATCAGGTGCCAGTCGGTGGCGAAACCCTTCTCCGCCGAATACTGGTGCATCGGTGCCACGACCACGCGGTTCTTGAGGGTGACGTCACGGATGGAAATCGGTTCGAAAAGTCTGGGACCAGCCATGTATACTTCCCCCATGCCCGCCTTCAGCGACCGCTACGAAGACCAGTACCTGCGCAAGATCCTGCGCGAGACGAAGACTATCGCGATGGTCGGGCTGTCGGCCAACTGGAATCGCCCCAGCTTCTTTGCTGCGAAATATCTTCTCGACCGCGGCTACAAGGTCATCCCGGTCAATCCGGCCGCAGCCGGCCAGGAGATCCTCGGCCAGAAGGTCTACGGCTCGCTCGACGAGCTGCCCGTGAAGGCCGACATGGTCGACATCTTCCGCAACTCCGAGGCGGCCGGCCCCATCACCGACGACGCGATCAAGCACGGCGCCAAGGTCGTCTGGATGCAGCTCGGGGTCGTGAACGAGGAAGCCGCCGAGCGCGCGGAGAAGGCCGGCCTCAAGGTCGTGATGAACCGCTGCCCCAAGATCGAGCATTCGCGGCTCGCCGGCACCATCGAGTGGCATGGTATCGCCAGCGGCGTGATCTCCTCCAAGAAGCGCGCGCTGTAAGGCCATGCGCACCGCCCACAACCGCCGGAGTTTCCTGCTGGGCGGTGTGGGCATGGTCGCCAGCCCCGCCCTCGCGCAGACGAGCGACTACGCCGTCTTCTCGGAATTCTCACCCGAATCGAAGAAGATGCAGCCCGGCTGGAACCGGCGCGTCTTCACCACGACGGAGGCCCGCAAGGGCAACGCCATCGAGTGCGACCTCGCCACTGGCGTCGTGACCTTGGCGCCGGGCACCTGGCATCTCTCCGGCTACTCCATGGTCGTCTACGATGATCCGGCCACGTCCGCCGAAATGGCGCCGGTCCGCTCGCCTGCCGCCGCAGGATACTGCCGGCTGCGTACCTTCGATCCGGCCGTCGCCGTCGATCCAGCCAACCTGATCGCGATCCGCAATGACGATCCGACTGTCCTCTGCGTCGGCAGCCCAAGCACCGCCAACATGACGCCGAGCCTCTTCGATGCCTATTACGAGGCGAGACGCAGCACTCAGATCGTTCTCGAACATCAGGCCGGCGCGTCGCCCGACGGCATCTATCTCCGCATCTTCCGTCAGGGCTCGAGCTGGCACGCCTTTGCACGGATCAACATCCGGAGGCTCGGGTGATCGAGCTCGTCGGCGTCAATCGCTCGCCGTATACGCGGCGCGTGGCGATCACCCTCGAACTCTACGGCATCCCCTACCGCCTGCAGACGCTGTCGGGATTCGGCAATCGCTCCGAGGTGCGGGCCGCCAATCCGCTCGGCCGCATTCCGGCGCTGATCCTCGACAGTGGCGAGACGCTGGTCGACAGCGGCGCCATCATCGACCATCTCGACGAGGTGCATGGACGCGAGCGGGCGCTGGTACCCCCGGCCGGTCCCGAGCGCCGCGCCGTACTGCGGGTCGTCGCGCTGATGATGGGCGCCTGCGACAAGGCCCTCGCCGCAGCTTATGAGCGCAATCACCATCCGCCCGAGAAGGTGCATCAGCCCTGGATCGACGACTGCCTCGCGCAGGTCCGTCAGGCGTTGCGTGCGGTCGACGCCCTGCTGGATCCGGTCTCGTCCTACCTGCTGCTGGGCCGCCTCACGCACGCTGACGTCGCGGCTTTCGTCGCCGAACGTCTGGCGCGCGGCCTGAAGATCGACACCGACACGGAAACGCCTCGCCTGCGCGCCCTCGCCGCCCGGCTGGCCGATCAACCCGCCTTTCGCGCGACGGAGCCCCAATGAATTTCGGTGTCTTCGATCACATGGACCGCGCCGGCCCCGATCTCGGCCG
Source organism: Reyranella sp. (assembly GCA_004296815.1). Lineage (GTDB taxonomy): Bacteria > Pseudomonadota > Alphaproteobacteria > Reyranellales > Reyranellaceae > Reyranella. Next base: position 5,585 of record SCVT01000439.1, read on the forward strand.
GCAGTTCGAGGACCGGCTGCGGCTCATCGAACTCTACGAGAAGAACGGCTTTCACGCCTATCACCTGGCCGAGCACCATGCGACGCCCCTCGGCATGGCGCCCTCGCCCAGCGTGTTCCTGGCCGCGGTGGCGCAACGCACCAAGACGCTGCGCTTCGGACCGCTGGTCTACACCGTGAACCTCTATCATCCGCTGCGGCTGATCGACGAGATCTGCATGCTCGACCAGATGAGCGGCGGCCGGCTCGAGCTCGGCGTCGGTCGCGGCATCTCGCCCTACGAGGTCGGCTACTATGGCGTCGATCCCGCAACGGGGCCCGAACGGTTCGCCGAGGCGCTCGAGGTGCTGCTGAAGGGCCTGACGCAGCCGCGGCTCACTCATGAGGGCAGGTACTTCTCCTTCAAGGATGTGCCGATGGAGATGCAGCCGGTGCAGCGACCGCACCCGCCGCTCTGGTACGGCGCCAATTCGCTTGAAAGTGCCGACCGGCTGGCGGCACAGGCCTGCAACACCGTGGTCGGCATGAAGGCCGAAGGCGTCGGCCAGTTCGCCGCACGCTACCGCACCGCCTGGAAGTCGCTCGGCCGCGCCGACAAGGACCTGCCACTGATCGGCCTCAGCCGCCATGTCGTCGTGGGCGATAGCGACCGCGAGGCGCAGGCGGCGGCCAAGCGCGCCTTCGCGCTCTGGTACGACGCGCTGATCCATCTGTGGCGCGCCCACGGCGTCGGCCTGCCACGCCAGATGATCCCTGCTGAATTCGAAGGCGCCCTGGAGGGCGGTTACATCGTCGCCGGCTCGGCCGCGACGGTGCGCGATCGCCTGAAGCGCGACAACGCGGTGGCGGGCATCAACTACTGCCTCTGCCGGATGGCCTTCGGCGATCTGTCGTTCGAGGAGTCCGCGCGCTCGGTCGAGCTGTTCGCGGCGGAAGTGATGCCGGCCCTGAAATAACAGAGGCCCGCAGTCCGACCATACAAGGACCGCGAGCCTCCGCCCCCTACGTGACACGCCGCTCGGCTATTGTGATGGCCGGTTCGACGCGCCTCCCAAGTCGAATAAGAGAAACCGGCGATGGCGGGGGGCCATCGCCGGCCTCTCGAGAGGTTTGCTAGGCCGCCCGGGGAGAGATAGCGACAAAGCGGGTCATCCCCTCTCGATACACTTTCATCAGGACCGGCTTGCCGGTCTTGGTGGCTTCCTTGAGCTTCTCGGCAGCCATCTTCGGGCTGTCGACGCCGTCCTTTCCGACCTGCTGCAGGACGTCGCCCGCCTTCAGGCCCTGGTCGTCGGCCGGGCTGCCCGGCTCGACCTGCGCGACCACCACGCCCTTCATCTCGCCGTCGAGGCCGAGCTGCTTGCGCGCCTCTGGAGAGAGCGGCGCCAGCGACACGCCGTAGGCGGCGGGCTTGGCGGCTTCGGCCGCCTTGCTGTCGGCCTTGGCCTTGACGATCGCGGCCTCTTCCTTCTGGTCGCCGACCTTGGCCGTCAGGCTCATGTCCTTGCCGTCGCGCCAGACGCCGAGCTTCACCGAGCTGCCCGGCTTCATCGCCGAGATCGTCCGCGTCAGCTCCTTGATGCCCTCGACGTTCTTGCCGTCGACGCTCAGGATCACGTCACCCGACTTCACGCCGGCAGCCAGCGCCGGGCTGTCCGGGCTCACCATGGCGACCAGGGCACCCTTGTCGGCCTTGAGCGACAGGCTCTCGGCGATCTCCTTGGTCACCGGCTGGATCTGCACGCCCAGCAGGCCCCGCTCGACCCGGCCGCTGTCGCGGAGCTGGGTCATCACCGGCTCGGCGAGCGAGGACGGGATGGCGAAGCCCAGGCCGACGCTGCCGCCGGTCGGCGAGTAGATGGCGGTGTTGATGCCGATCACCTTGCCTTCCATGTCGAACAGCGGGCCGCCCGAGTTGCCGCGGTTGATGGCGGCGTCGGTCTGGATGTAGTCGTCGAACGGACCCGACTGGATGTCGCGGCCGCGCGCCGACACGATGCCCGTGGTCACGGTGCCGCCGAGGCCGAACGGGTTGCCGACCGCCATCACCGGCTGGCCGACGCGCACCTTGGTGGCGTCGCCGAAGGTGACGAACGGCAGGGCCTTGTCGCTCTCGACCTTGAGCACGGCGAGGTCGGTCTTCTCGTCGCCGCCCATCATCTTGGCCGGCAGCTTGGTGCCGTCCGACATGGTCACGGTGATCGAGTCGGCCTTGTTCACGACGTGGAAGTTCGTGACGATCGTGCCCTTGGCATCGACGATGAAGCCGGTGCCGACGCCCTGGCCCTTGCGCTGCGGACGCTTGCCTTCCGGAGTGCCCGGCTGCGTCGGCTGGCCGAAGCGCTCGGCGAAGCGCTTCATGAACTCTTCCATCTGCTTGTCCTGCGGGCCCGAGGCGCGCACGTCCTCGTCGTCCGCGGCGCCGGCCTTCATGGTCACGGCGACGTTGACGACAGCGGGCGTCACCTTGGCGGCGAGGTCCGAGAAGTCCTGCACGCCGGACACGGCCTGGCCGGCCACCGCCGCGGGGGCAGTGAACATCGGCGCGATCAGGGCGGGAGCCGTCAGCGCGGTGGTGACCGCCAGAGCGGCCAGGATGGTCTTGGTCTTCGTCATGGTCTGAACAACCTCCTCCTTGGGGGTGCGTGGAATATGATCCCCGCCCCGTAGCGCCCGGATGGCCGCCAGATTGAATGTTTGTATAGTTGGGGATGATTGCGCCGGCCCCCGGCGCCAGTTAGACGGGCGCCGTGAAAATACTCCTCGTCGAAGACGACAAGCAGACCGCCGAATACATCGCCAAGGGCCTGCGCGAGCTCGGCCATGTGGTCGACCACGCCGACAACGGCCGCGACGGGCTCTACCTCGCGACCGGCGAGAAGTACGACGTGCTGATCGTCGACCGCATGCTGCCGCAGATGGACGGGCTCTCGCTCGTGAAGGCGGCCCGCGGCTCGGGCATGAAGGCGCCGGTTCTGTTCCTCACCACGATGGGCGGCGTCGACGATCGCGTCGCGGGCCTCGAGGCCGGCGCCGACGATTACCTCACCAAGCCGTTCGCCTTCGCCGAGCTGAAGGCGCGCATCGGCGCGCTGTCGCGGCGGCCTCCGATCGTCGCGGCGACGTCGCTCGCGGTCGGCGATCTCGAGATGGACCTGCTGGCGCGCACCGTGACGCGCGCGGGCAAGCGCATCGAGCTGCTCGCCCAGGAGTTCAAGATCCTCGAATACCTGCTGCGCCACGCCGGCGAGGTGGTGACGCGCACGATGCTGCTGGAAAAGGTCTGGGACTTCCACTTCGATCCCAAGACCAACATCGTCGAGACGCACATCAGCCGTCTGCGCTCCAAGATCGACAAGGGATTCGACAAGCCGCTGCTCCACACGATCAGAGGGGCTGGCTATGTCATCCGAGCGCCCGCCTAGGAGGCTGTCGCGGATCCTGCGCTCGGCGAGCTTCCGCTTGCCGTTGCTCTATGCCGTCCTCTTCACCCTGTCTGCCGGCGTGCTGTTCACGACGGTCTACTGGACGGCGACTGCGGCGATGCAGAACGACATGACGGCGGTGCTGCGCACCGAGGCGTTGCAGCTCGCCGAGGTCCATCGCCGCTCCGGGCTCGCGGGCCTCGCCGACCAGATCACGCGTCGCATCAACTTCCGCACCAAGGGACCGATCTTCTACCTGCTGCAGGCGCCCAACAGCCGCGTCGTCGTCGGCAACCTGCCGGGCATGCCTCCGGTCAACGGCGTCATCGACTTCGAGCCGAAGCAGGACTCGCCCGAAGCCGAGGCCGAGCGGCCGAAGCTGATGGGCTTCGGCCTCACCCTGCCCGACGGCTCGTTCCTGCTGGTGGCGCAGGATTCGACGCGGCTCACCGACATGCAGCACGCCATCGTGCGCGCCTTCGTCTGGGCGAGCGGCCTCGCGCTCTTGCTTGCGATCGCCGGCGGCACACTCTTGGGCACCAACTTCCTGCGCCGCATCGACACGATCACGCGGACCAGCCGCGCCATCATGGAGGGCGACCTGTCGGCCCGCATCCCGGTGCGCGGCACCCAGGACGAGATCGACCAGCTCATCGTCAGCCTGAACGCCATGCTGGCGCGCATCCAGCAGCTCATGGACGGGCTGCGCCAGGTCTCGAGCGACATCGCCCACGATCTGCGCACGCCGCTTGGCCGGCTGCGCCAGCAGCTCGAGGACGCCCGCGAGCGTGCGACCACGACGGCCGACTACCAGGCCGCCACCGATGCCGCCATCGAGGAAGCGGACGATTTGCTTGCCACCTTCTCCGCCCTGCTGCGCATCGCTCAGGTCGAGGCCGGCGCGCAGCGCAGCGCCTTCGCCCCCTTCGATCTCTCTGCCCTTGCGAAGAGTCTCGGCGAAACCTATGAGCCAGTCGCCGAGGATTCGGAGCATGTCCTCGAAGTGAAGATCGATGACGGCGTAGCACTCACCGGCGACCGCCAGCTCGTGGCCCAGCTCATCACGAACCTGCTGGAGAACGCGCTTCGCCATACGCCCGCCGGCACCAAGGTGTCGCTGGGCCTCACGCGGGCGGGTGACGGTTTCGATCTCGTCGTGGCCGATAACGGTCCGGGCATTCCCGACTCCGAGCACGGCAAGGTGTTCGACCGCTTCTATCGCCTCGACCGCAGCCGCTCGACCACCGGCAGCGGCCTCGGGCTCGCCATGGTCAAGGCCATCGCAGGCTTGCACGGTCTCTCGATACGGCTCGAGGACTCGGCACCCGGACTTCGGGTCGTGCTTTCTAGCTGACCCACGGCTGTGCCTTGCGGTGCCTCACCAGCACGCCATAGGGCTCGCGCGTTCCCGACGGGAGGGTCGCGAGCCAAACGACATCCTTCGCCGCCTCGTCGGGCGTCGCTGCCTTCGACATGTCGGCGAACCAGGGTCGTGAGGCCTCGGTGTCGACCAGGCCGGGACACGCCGCGTTGACCAGGATGCCGCGGCGGCGGAAGTCGGCTTCGCGTTCGCGCGCCAGCAGGCGCACCGATGCGACCTGCCCGATCTTGGACGGCACGTTGATCCAGTCCGGCCAGCCCGCCTCTTTCGCCGAGCCGTCGCGCACCGCGGCTACATAATCGTCCATCGACCGTTCGATACCTTCCAGTGTCAGCCCCGGCGCGTCGAACCTGGCGTGCAGGCGCGCGTCGAGATTGCGCAGCGAACCGAAGGAGCTCGCGACCACGATCAGCCGTGCATTGTCGCGCAGCAGCGGGACGAAGGACTGGAGCACGCGCAGGGTGCCGTGGTTGTTCGTATCGACGAAACCCGCGACCTGGTCCGACTGCGGCACCTCCTTGGTGATCCGCGCCGCGGCGTTCTGGATCACGATGTCGATACCGTCATGGCGTGCCCTCACCATTTCGGCCGCCGCCCGCACGCTGGCCGCGTCGGTGACGTCCATCTGGATGAACTCCGGCGCCAGCCCCTCCTTTCGCAGGAGCGCGCAGGCTTCCTCGCCGCGATCGACGTTGCGCGCCGCCAGGTAGACGATCCCCTCCTCGCCCAGCGTTCGTCGAAGACCGCGCACGAGCGCCAGGCCGAGCCCCTGATTGGCGCCGGTGACGAGCGCAACCCTGTGTGTCGATGTGTCGGGCAACATTGACCTCGCTTCGGTTGGACGCCGACAATGGCGCCATGAAAAAAGATCTCTTCGCCTATGTCGGCAGCTACACCACGCCGGAGCGCCATGGCCAGGGCAACGGCATCAATGTCTATCGCGTCGATCCGCGCTCCGGCGCCTTGCGGCACATCCAGCACCTCGGTGGCCTGGAGAACCCTTCGTTCCTCGCGCTGAACGCTGCGGGCACCCGCCTCTACTCGGTGCATGGCGATCGCAGCGAAGCCACATCCTACACGATCGACCCTGCGACCGGCCATATCGCCGTGCTGAACCGGCAGTCGACCGGCGGCTACAACCCGATCCATCTCGCCCTCGACGCCACCGGCCGCTTCCTCGTCGTGGCCAACTACGGCACCGACTCGCTGGCCGCTCTGCCGATCCGGCGCGACGGATCGCTCGGCCCCTACCCGACCCTGACGATGGTCACGGCGCCGCTCGGCCCACATCGCATCGAGCAGAAGAACGTGCGGCCGCATCATAATCCGCTCGATCCGCAGGGCCGCTTCTTCTACCTGCCTTGCAAGGGCTCGGACTGCGTGATCGCCTACCGGCTCGACCGCCGGCGCGGCGTGCTGGTCGAGACCAGCCGGGTGACGGCACGACCGTCATCCGCACCGCGTCACATCGACTTCCACCCGCGCAAGGCGCTGGCCTATGTCATCAACGAGCTCGATTCGACGGTCACGGCCTACCGCCACGATCGCGCGACCAGCGCCCTGACGCCCTTCCAGACAGTGCCGTCCACGCCGCCGGACTTCACCGGCTACAGCACAGGTGCGGAGATCTGGGTGGATCGTGCCGGCCGCAATGTCTACGTCTCCAATCGCGGCCACGACAGCATTGGCGTGTTCGGCATCGATCAGGCCAAGGGAACGCTGACGCCGCGACAGTGGGTGCCCACCAAAGGCGGTGTCGCCCGCTTCTTCGCCTTCGATCCGGCCCAGCGCTTCATCTACGTCGCCAACCAGGGTGGCAGTTCGATCATCGCCTACAAGGTCGGCCGTAACGGGCTGCTCGCGCCGACGAGGCTGCGGACCAAGGTCGGCAGCCCCGCCTGCATCGTGTTCTCCCGGTAGGCGTCAGCCCTCTTCCTGGAAGGCCTCCGAGCGGGCCTTCTTGATGCTGGGCAAGGCCATCAGGGCCAGCAAAGCGGCGGTCGCGACGAGAAGGCCGAGGCTGATCGGTCTTTCGATGAAGACCATCGCGTCGCCGCGCGAGAGCAGCATGGCGCGACGGAAGTACTCCTCCATCTGTGGTCCGAGCACGAGCCCCAGCAGGAACGGCGCGCCCTCGCAGCCCAGCCGCACGAAGATGTAGCCCAGCACGCCGAAGGCGGCGACCTGCATCACATGGAAGGTACTGTTCTGCAGGCTGTACGCGCCGATGCAGCAGAAGAGCAGGATCGCCGGCGCCAGGAAACGGTACGGCACGGTGAGCAGCTTCACCCACATGCCGATCATCGGCAGGTTGATGACGACCAGCATGGCATTGCCGATCCACATCGACACGATCATGCCCCAGAAGAGGTCGGGCTTCTTGGTCATGACCTCGGGGCCCGGCTGGATGCCCTGGATGATCATGGCACCGACCATCAGAGCCATGACGGCGTTGGAGGGAATGCCGAGCGTCAGCATCGGGATGAACGACGTTTGTGCTGCGGCGTTGTTCGCCGCTTCGGGCGCCGCGACGCCCTCCACTGCGCCCTTGCCGAATTCGCCGGGGTTCTTCGAGAGCTTCTTCTCGAGCGTATAGGCCGAGAAGGCGCCGAGCGTCGGTCCGCCGCCCGGCAGCACGCCGAGCAGCGAGCCCAGGGTCGTGCCGCGGAGCACCGCGGGAATCGAGCGCCGGATCTCCTCGGCGGTCGGCCAGAGCGAGTTCACCTTGATCGCGCCGGATCTCTCCATACGTTTCTCCAGGTTGACCACGATCTCGGCGATGCCAAACAGACCCATTGCGATCGGCGCGAAGTCGATGCCGTCCGAGAGCTCGGGGATGTCGAAAGTGAAGCGCTGCGCGCCGGTATTGACGTCGGTGCCGACCAGGCCGAACAGCAGCCCCAGGAACACCATCGCGATCGCCTTGATGACCGAGCCGCTCGCCAGCACGATCGCCGCCAC
>SCVT01000440.1 GCA_004296815.1 Reyranella sp.
CCTGTGGAGGCCATGACGCTCGATCCCGAACGTCTCGGCCCCGCCATCGCCCGCCAGGGCGGCACGTTCCTCGGCAGCACCAACCGCGGCGATCCCTTCGCCTTCCCGATGCCCGACGGCAGCCGCAAGGATCGCTCGGGCGAGATGGTCGAGGGATTGAAGGAGCTCGGCCTTGACGGGCTGATCGGCGTCGGCGGCGACGGCAGCCTCGCCATCCTGCGCCGCCTGCTGGCATCGTCGGACATTCCGTTCATTGGCATCCCAAAGACCATCGACAACGATGTCGGCCACACCGAGCGCGCCGTGGGCTACTCGACCGCGGTGGCCATCGCGACCGAGGCGCTGGATCGCCTGCAGCCGACCGGGACCAGCCACGAACGCACGATGGTGCTGGAGGTGATGGGCCGCGACGCGGGCCACATCGCCATCGCCGCCGCGATCGCCGGCGGCGCCGACGTCGTGCTGATTCCGGAGGTGCGCTGGCATCTCGACCGCGTGGTCGACCACATCGCGGGCCTGCGCGCGGTGGGACGCACTTCGGCCCTCGTGGTCGTGGCGGAAGCCGCCGGCCATTCCGACGAGTCGCCCGATGCCGGGAGCGAGGCGCCGGATCATGGCATCGGCGAATGGCTGGCACGGCGACTCGCGCGCGCCACGGGGGCGGAGGCACGCGCCACGGTGCTGGGCCATGTGCAGCGCGGCGCCATGCCGACGGCCGAGGATCGCCTGCTCGCCGCCGGTCTCGGCGTGCGCGCCGTCGACCTGCTGGCCGACGGCAAGGCCGACCGCATGGTGTCGTGGTGGAACCGCCAGGTGATCGACGTGCCGCTCGACAAGGTGGTCGGCAAGTCGCGTACGGTCGATCCGCAAGGCGCGCTCGTCCGCACCGCCCGCGGCCTCGGCATCTGTCTGGGGGATGCGGCCTAGGAAACTTTCCCGGCGAGTTCCGTCCGCGTGATCCAGAAGACCTCGCGTTCGCTGAGCTCGGTGTCGAGCCACAGGAAGGGCAGGCCGGGATAGGCCGCCTCGAGCGGAGCGGCGCCGCGGCCGATCTCGCAAACCAGCCCACCGTTGCGGGTGAGATGGCGCGGCGCGTCGGTCAGGATGCGGCGCACCAGGTCGAGCCCGTCGTCGCCCGCGGCCAGCGCGAGCCTCGGCTCGTGACGGAACTCCCTGGGCAGCTTGGCCATGCCGCCGGCATCGACATAGGGCGGGTTGCTGATGATCAGATCGTAGTGCCGGCCCTGGACCGGTTTGAAGAGGTTTCCGCGATGGATCGTGATGCGGTCGCCGAGGCGATGCGTCGCCACGTTGCGGCGGGCCAGCGCCAGCGCGCCGGCCGAGAGGTCGACGGCGTCGATGGTGGCACGCGGGAAGGCGAGCGCGGCCAGGATCGCGAGGCAACCCGAGCCGGTGCAGAGGTCGAGGATGCGCCGCGGCTTGACGGCAGGAAGCGTGCCGCCCGCCAGCATGTCGCCGATGAAGGAGCGCGGGATCAGCGCGCGCTTGTCGATCTGGAAGCGCACCCCCTGCATGTAGGCCGCGCCGACGAGATAGGGCGCCGGCACGCGCAGTCCGATGCGCGCATCGATCAGCGTCGCCAGCCGCGCGCGTTCGGCCGGTGTCGGCTTGTAGTCGAGCCAGGGATCGATGTGATGGATCGGCAGGCGAAGCGCCTCCAGGATCAGGAAGGCGGCCTCGTCGGTCGCGTTGGTCGTGCCGTGGCCGTAGGCCAGACGCGCCTCGCGGAAGCGACGGACCGCGAAACGGAAGAAATCCTCGAGCGTGACGAGAGAGGGTTTGTTGGCGGCCGGCATGCCGGCCTAGATTAGCGGATATGGACCGCCGCGCCCTTCTTTTCACAGGCTTTGCCGCCGCACTTGCTGCGCCGGCCGCACGCGCGGCGTCGGACCTCAAGGTCATCTATGTCGGCGGTTGGGATTGCCCGCCCTGCACGACCTGGAAGAACAAGTACAAGGCCGAGTGGCTCGCCTCGCCGGAGTATCGCCGCGTCACCTGGTACGAGGTCGATCCGCCCAAGCTCAAGGAAGCCTACCAGGAGCGCCACTGGCCGGCGGAGCTGAAGCCCGTTCTCGACCAGCTGCCGCGCAAGAGCGGCACGCCGCGCTTCCTGATCGTGCGCGACGGCCAGGTCGTGGCCAACGAGTTCGGCGCCAGCAAGTGGGCGATCATCATGACCGACCTCCGGAAGATGCTGGGCTGATCATGGCGGGCGCACTCGACGGGCTGGTCGTCCTCGACCTCACCACGCATCTCTCCGGTCCCTTCTGCGGCATGCAGCTCGCCGACATGGGCGCCGACGTCATCAAGATCGAGAGCCCGCAGGGCGACGCCATGCGCGGCGCGCCGCCCTTCGTCGAGGGCGAGTCCGCGCCCTTTATGCTGTGGAACAGGAACAAGCGCGGCGTGAAGCTCGACCTCAAGAACCCGGACGACCTCGCCGTGTTCTGGGATCTGGTCGACGGCGCCGACGTGGTGCTGGAGAACTTCCGCCCCGGCGTCATGAAGCGGCTGGGGCTCGGCTGGGAGGCGCTGCAAGCACGAAACAAGCGCCTCGTGCTGGGGTCGATCTCGGGCTTCGGCCAGACCGGCCCCTACGCCGCGCGCGGCGGCTTCGACCTGATGATCCAGGCCATGTCGGGCCTGATGTCGGTGACGGGCCCCAAGGACGGGCCGCCCTACCGCATCCCGCTCGCCATCTCCGACGTGGGCGCGGGCCTCTACCTCACCATCGGCATCCTGGCGGCCCTGCAGGCGCGGCAGAAGACGGGCGAGGGCCAGTGGGTCGAGACCTCGCTGCTCGAAGCCACCGTGTCGCTGGGCGTCTACGAGGCCGCCAGCTACTTCGCCAACGGCATCCGCCCGGAGAAGCTCGGCCAGGCGCATCGCGGCTCCTCGCCCTACCAGGTGTTCCAGACGAAGGACGGCTGGCTGACGATCGGCGGGGCGCAGCAGAATTTCTTCCGCAAGCTCTGCGCCATGATCGGCAAGCCCGAGCTGGCCGACGATCCGCGCTTCAAGGCCAATGCCGACCGGGTGAAGAACAACGAGGCCATCGTGGCGCTGCTGCAGGCCGAGATCGCCAAGCGCACGACCGACGACTGGATGGTGGCGCTGGAGGCCGAGGGCATCCCGGCCGGGCCGGTCCTGCATCACGACGAGGTCTTCGCCGACCCGCAGATCCTGGCCCGCGGCATGGTGGCCGAGGTCGAGCATGCCAAGGCGGGGCGACAGAAGACGCTGGGCGTGCCGCTCAAGCTCTCGGCGACGCCGGGCGGGGTGCGCCGCGCCGCGCCGACGCTCGGCCAGCACGACGCGGAGATCCGCAAGAAGAAGCGTTAGCGGCGCGTCCATGTCGCGTCCTCCGCTGCCGATCCCGCCGGAGATGGAACCCGCCGTCCTGGCGCTCAACAACCAGCATGCCGTCGAGCTGTCCTGGCTCGAGCCCGAGCGGCTGCACGTCCTGGTCGGGCGGGCGTTCTACGCCCGGCGGATCGGCGAGCTGTCGGCCTTCCTGCTCGCCTTCGACGAGCGCGCCGACTACGACAGTCCGAACTATCTCTGGTTCCGGGAGCGCTATCCGCGGTTCGTCTATGTCGACCGCATCGTGGTCGATCGGGCCGCGCGCGGGCAGGGGCTGGCGCAGCTTCTCTACGAAGACCTTTTCCGGCTGGCCAACGCGGCAGGCCACGGGATCGTCTGTTGCGAGGTGAATTCGGACCCGCCCAATCCGGCGTCCGACGCCTTCCATGCCCGGCTGGGCTTCACCGAAGTCGGCGCCGCCGCGATCCACGGCGGCGCCAAGTCGGTTCGCTATCTCGCGCGGTCCCTGGAGCCGGGCCGCTAGCCGCCCGTTAGCCGCCAGACCAGCTGCGGCGGCGCTGGTACTTGTCCGGCACGCCGTCGCCGTTCTTGTCCTTGTCGTAGCGGTTCGGAATGCCGTCGCCGTCACTGTCGCGCATGCCCCGGTAGGAGCTGCGCGGCGGCGCCGCCTGGACCGGCACGTAGCGCGTCTGCGGCGCTGTGTAGACCGGGGCCGAATAGTAGGTCGGCGCCGCTGCCCGGTAGTAGGTCGGCTGTGAGTAGGAGTAGGCCGGCTGGCTCACGTAGTTGTTGGAGTAGCCGGAATAGCCGTTCGAGTATCCGTACGCCGGCGCACCGTAGCCGTAGGTCTGCGGATAGCCGGATTGTTCAACACACCCCGCCGTAACCATCGCCAGGCCCGCGGCGGCGAGCCAACTCAGGTTGCGCATCTATGTCCCTCCACCTGGGACCGCCCGAGAAGCGGGACGCTCCCATGGTCGGACATTCCCGGGCGAGGATGGCGCGCTGTTGTCTCAACTTCGATTTGTTGAAGGCACGCACTCGCAAAAAAAACCGGCCCCCGGAAGTCCGGAGGCCGGCTGATCTGTTCGACGCTTAACGCTGGAAGCCGTCGGGGATGCCGTCGCCGTTGGCGTCCATGTCGTTGCGGTTGCGCACGCCGTCGCGGTCCATGTCGCCGTAGGGGCGACGCTGGGCGGCGCTGGCCGACTGCGAGTAGAACGGGTTGCCGCTCTGGTTGCTGTAGTAGCCCTGATTGTAGGCGTTGCTGTTGCTGTAGTAGACGCCGTTGCGCCAGTAGCCCTGGTTGTTCGAGGCGTACGGGCTGCTGTTGTAGCGGTTGTTGTAGCCGCTGTTGTAGGCGTACGAATTGTCGTAGCCGGTCTGCGTGCACGCGGCGGTCGCGGCCAGCAGGCCCACCGCCGTCACGATCTTCAACACGTTCATGCTTGCCTCCTTGGGATTCGCTCCCAGACAACGAGGTAAGCGCGCGCCGGTGGCATTGCCCCGGCAAAAAGATGAAGTTGGGTAAAGACAAGGGGCGCAGCAACCGCCGCGCCCCGGCCACATTATGCCTTGTTCGCCTAGAGCGCGCGCCTAGAGAGCACCCGGCGCGGGCCCCTTCGCCACCTTGGCGTTGAGCTTGGGCGGGTGGGTGACGATCGACTTCAGCGCCGCCGTGGGCTTCCGGAGCTTGGCCAGGTTGGGCAGCGGCCGGGCGAGGCCGGGGATGCTCTTGAACGCCGTTTCCATGGCGTGGGCGGCGCCCAGCACTTCGCCGTCGCCGCGGAAGCGGCCGATCACCTGCAGGCCGAACGGCATCTTCTTGTGGTCGAGGCCGCAGGGCAGCGAGACGGCGGGATTGCTGGTCAGGGTGACGAAGTACTTGGTCGCCATCCAGTGGTAGTAGTTGTTGAGCTTCTTGCCGTCGATCGTGTCGAGGTAGAGCTGCTTCCACGGGAACGGCGTCACGCCCACCGTCGGGCCGATGACGAGGTCGTAATCCTTGTAGAGGGTCTGGAAGCTGCGGAAGATCCGCGTCTGCTCGCCATGCGCCCAGGCGAAGTCGGCGAGGCTGAGCTTCGCGCCCAGCTCGTAGTTGGCGATGATGTTGGGCCCGAGCAGGTGCTTCTTGTTCTTGTAGAGGTCCTGGTAGCGCGACAGGAAGCTGACGGCGCGGATCACGTCGAAGCAGCGGTCGGCGCCGCCGTAGTCGACCTCGACCTTGTCGAGGCGGCGGAACAGATGCTTCATCGCCTTGATCTTCTCGCGGAAGGCCTGGCGGATGCCCTTCTCGACGGGCGCGCCGCCGTAATCCTCGGTGTAGGCCACGCGCAGGCTGCCGAGATCGACCGGCCACGGCTCGGCATAGGCCATCGGGTCGAGCGGGAAGGAGAGCGGGTCGGTGTCGTGCTGGCCGATCTGGGTGGCGTAGAGCAGGCAGACATCGGCCACGTTGCGGCCCATCGGGCCCAGCACCGAGATCGGCGTCCAGCCCATGGCGCGGCGCTCGACGGCGACCATGCCGGGCGAGGGGCGGAAGCCCACGACACCGCAGAACGACGCCGGGTTCCGGAGGCTGCCGCCGGTGTCGGAGCCGGTGCAGACCGGCAGCATGTCGGTGGCCAGCGCGACCGCCGAACCGCCGGAGGAGCCGCCGGGATTGAGCATCGGGTTGAAGGGATTGCCCGACGCGCCCCACACCGGGTTGCGGCTGTTCGAGCCCGCGCCGAATTCCGGCACGTTGGTCTTGCCGACGATGACGGCGCCGGCCTCGCGCACGCGGCTCACCATTACGTTGTCGTAGGCCGGCACGAAGTCGCGGTAGAGCGGCGAGCCGTAGGTCGTGAGGAGGTCCTTGGTCTCCTCGAGGTCCTTGATGCCGGTCGGGAGCCCGTGCAGCAGCGGCAGGTCCTCGCCGCGGCGCACCGCGGCCTCGGCGGCCTTGGCTTCCTTGCGCGCGCGCTGGACGCTCATCGCCGTCACGCCGTTCACCGCCGGATTCACCTCCTCGATCTGCGCCAGGCAGGCCTCGAGCAGCTCGACCGGCGAGATCTCCTTGGTGCCGATGCGCCGCCGCATCTCGACGGACGACAGCTTCACCAGTTCGTTGTTCGACATTGTTCCCTCGTGTCTTTGATGTCTTGAAATCAGGGCCGGTGCAGCTTCACCGGCTCGCGCGTCACGGTGCGCCGGCCGTTCTTCCAGGCCGCCAGCACCGGCGCCACGGTGCGCAGCGCGGTGACCGAGTCGGTCGCGTCGAGCACGACGAGGTCGGCCGGGCCGCCGACCTTGATGCCGTAATCGTCCTTGCGCATCAGCTTCGCGGCCGTGGCGGTCGTCATGTCCCAGAGCGTCTGCACCTCGTCGTCGTTGCCGCGCTGCGTGACGATCGCGTGCATGTTGACCTGGCGCAGCAGCTGGCCGTCGCCGAACGGCGTGAAGGGATTGAGGATGTTGTTGGAGGCGACCGAGCAGAGCACGCCCTGCTCGGTGAGCCGGTTGGCGTCGACGACGTTGCGCGGCACGTTGTGGTCGGTGTGCCGGCCGCCGAGATAGAGGTCGGTCGCCGTCAGCACCGTCGCGGCGACGCCGGTGTCGGCCATGCGCCTGGCCACCCGGTCGAGGTCCTTGAACGGCATGGTCGCGAGCTTGCCGACATGGCCCACCGCGACGCGGCCGCCCCATTTGTATTTTTCGGCGAGATCGCAGACCAGCAGCGTGTCGAGATGATCGGCCGTCGGGCCGCTGTCGACATGCATGTCGATGTCGATGTCGAACTCGCGCGCCATCTCGAAGACGCGGCGGATCTGGGCCGAGCTGTCGCTGTCGTAGCTGGGCGCGGCGCCCACCACGGTCGCGCCGCTCTTCAGCGCCGCGACCATCAGCTCGTCGGTGCCGGGATTGTTGGTGAGACCTTCCTGCGGCATGACGCAGATCTCGAGGTCGATCGCCCACTTGTACTTGTCGACCAGCGCCCGGACGCCCTCGAAGCCGCGCATCCCGATCTTGGGGTCGACCTCGGCGTGGGTGCGCATGCGCGTGGCGCCGTGGCCGATGCATTTCTCGATGGTGGCCGAAGCGCGCTCGATCGTGTCCTCGACGGTCATCGTGTGCTTGACCGCCGAGACGCGCTCCATCGCCATGTGCGGGCTGCGCTTGGTCGTGTGCTCGCAGCGGCCGAGGATGCAGGCCTTGTCGAGATGGATGTGGGTCTCGACGAAGCCCGAGCAGACCAGCCGCCCGTGGCCCTGCACGTCTTCCTTAGCCGTGCCGCCGAGCTTGGGCGCGATCGCGGCGATGCGGCCTTTGCTGACGCCGATGTCGGTGGTGGGGTGGTCGGGCTTGCTGCCGGGCAGACGCACGTTGCGCAGGACGAGATCGAATTCCATCATGAAACCTGTACTCGGAACGGCATGCATGTTGCACCATGCGCAGGGTCATTAGTAGTGGAGATGGCTGCATGATCTCTCGACGGACTCTCATGATCGCGGCCGCCGTTTCGGCGCCCGCCATCGCCCGTGCGCAGACGGCCTGGCCCACCAAGCCCATCCGCTGGATCGTGAACTTCCCGCCCGCGGGCGCCGCCGACATCATGTCGCGGGCGCTGGCCGACTGGTTCGGCAGCAAGCTCGGCCAGACCATCGTGGTCGAGAACAAGCCCGGCGCCGGCGGCATGCTGGGTGCGGATATCGTGGCCAAGGCCAAGGGCGACACGCACATCGTGATGATCTCGAGTGCCGCCTCGCACGGCATCGGCCCGGTCCTCTACAAGGACGTGCCCTACGATCCGCTGGCCGACTTCACGCACATCCATCTCGTCGGCACCTTCCCCAGCGTGCTGGCGGTCAACGCCACATCGCCGGTCACCAGTGCGAAGCAGCTCGTCGACCAGGCGCGTGCCAAGCCCGGCGAGGTCACTTACGGCTCGGGCGGCAACGGCACGATGAACCATCTCGTCGGCCAGCTGCTCGCGCTCTCGGCCGGCGTGCAGCTCACGCACATTCCTTATCGCGGCTCGGCGCCCGCGATGAACGATCTCCTGGGCGGGCAGATCACGTCGTTGATGGAGAGCCTGCCGACCGCAGCCGGCTACTTCAGCTCGAACCGCATGCGGCCGCTGGCCGTCAGCGAGGCCGAGCGCGCGCCGACGCTGCCCGACGTGCCGACCTTCCGCGAGGCGGGATTCACCGACGTGGTCGCGACCAACTGGTTCGGCTTCTCAGCTCCCGCCGGCATCCCGCCCGAGATCGCCAAGCGATGGGAGACGGAGATCGCGGCCGCGCTGGCCAGTGCCGAGATCAAGGCGAACTTCGCGCGCCTTGGCATCCGGCCGGGCACCATCGGCGCCGAGGGCTACACCGCCCTCATCAAGAGCGAGCTGCCGCGCTGGCGCGAGGTGATCCGCGCCGGGAATATCCGCGCCGACTGATTGCGCGGCTCCCGCCTTCCGGCACAATGGCGCCGGGAGGAACGAGACATGGCACATCCGCTCCGCGAAGCGGCGGCGATCAGCGGCATCGGCGAGACCGCCTATACGCGCGGCACGCACAAGAGCGCGCTGGCGCTGCAGCTCGAGGCGAGCCTCGCCGCCATCGCCGATGCGGGCCTCAGCCCGCGCGACATCGACGGCGTCGTGCCCTACTTCCCGGGCGGCGGCATCGCCGAGGACTTCATCGCCAATCTCGGCCTGCCCGACCTCAAGCTCTCGCTGTTCGTGCCGATGGGCGGCGCCACCTGCGTCGCGGCGATCCAGAGTGCGGCGATGGCGGTCGCCACCGGCGTCTGCAACCACGTGCTGATCGCGGTCGGCCGCACCGGCTATTCCGGTGCGCGCGTCTCGACGCGCCTGCAGCAGTTCCCGCAATTCGCGCTGGCCGCCGAGTTCGAGGCGCCGATCGGCATGTTCGCGCCGGCCCAGCTCTACGCCCAGGGCGCGCGCCGCCACATGGAGCTCTACGGCACGACGGCGCGCCACATGGCCGAGATTGCCGTGGTCACGCGCCAGCACGCGATCCTCAACGGCAACGTCGTGATGAACAAGCCGCTGACGGTCGAGGAGCATCACGCCTCGCGCATGATCTCCGATCCGTTCCGCCTGTTCGACTGCAGCCTGGAGAGCGACGGTGGCGCCGCCATCATCATCAGCCGCGCTAAGGAAGCGCGCGACCTGAAGAAACCTCTCGTCACCATCATGGGTGTGGCCGAGGGCCATCCCGAGTCGCCGGCCTCGATCGCGCAGCGCCCCGACCTGTTGGAGTTCGGCCTGGTGAAGAGTGCACCGCGCGCCTACGAGATGGCGGGCGTCGGCCCGAAGGACATCGACGTCGCGGAGATCTACGACTGCTTCACCTTCACGGTGATCCGCCAGCTCGAGATCCTGGGCTTCTGCAAGACGGGCGAGGGTGGGCCCTTCATCATGGACGGCCGCATCGGTCTCGGCGGCGATCTGCCGATCAACACCCATGGCGGCCTGCTCAGCCAGGGCCATGTCGTGGGTCTCAACCACGCGATCGAGCTCACGCGCCAGCTGCGCGGCGAGGCGGGCAAGGCGCAGGTCAAGGACGCGGAGGTGGGCCTCGTCACCGGTTACGGCGACATGGGCGACGGCTCGATCGCGATCCTGCGGAGGGCGGCATGAGCACGGCACCCGTTTCCCAGCCCGTTCCCGAGCGTCCTCTGCCGACGCCGACACGTGAGAGCCAGCCGCACTGGGACGGCATGCGCGAGGGCCGCTTCATGCTCCAGCACTGCTCGGGCTGCGGCAAGGTCCGCCACTATCCGCGCCCGGTCTGCCCGCACTGCTTCTCGCAGGAGAGCGAGTTCAAGGAGGCCGGGACCGGCGGCATGATCCACACCTGGACCGTCTGCCACCATCCCTTCAATTTCTTCTTCAAGGCCGAGGCGCCCTACATCGTGGCGCTGGTCGACATGGATGCCGGCGTTCGCGTGAACGCGCCGCTGCGCGGGGTCAAGGAAGCCGATGTGAAGATCGGCCAACGCGTGAAGCTCGGCTTCGAGCCGGTCAACAAAGAGGTCACGCTGCCGTTCTTCGTCGCCGAATAAACGAGACAAGCCAGGAGGAAACAAGATGAAGCGTTCGACATTCGTCGCGGCCGGTATCGCCGCGTTGCTGCTGCCGCTCGCGGCTGCTGCTCAAACGGACTGGCCGCAGAAGCCGGTCTCCATGGTCGTGCCCTATCCGCCGGGCGGCGTGAACGACGCCGTGGCGCGCGTCTTCGCCGAGAAGCTCGGGACCGAGCTCGGCAAGCCGGTGCTGGTCGACAACCGCGCGGGTGCCGCTACGACCGTGGCCTCCAACTTCGTCGCCAAGGCCGCGCCCGACGGCTACACGATCTACGCCGGCGGCACGTCGCTGATCATCAACCCGACGCTCACCGGCCAGGTCCAGTACGACCCGCACAAGAGCTTCGAGCTCGTGTCGCTGATGTCGTTCACGCCCTTCATCCTGCACGTGAACATCGACTTCCCGGCCAAGGACATGGACGAGCTGGTCAAGCTCGTGAAGGCCAACCCGGGCAAGTACAACATCGCGAGCTCGGGCATCGGCGCCACCAACCATCTCGCGGCCGAGCTCCTGAAGGCGCAGGCCGGCCTCAACCTGATCCACGTGCCCTACAAGGGCGGCGCGCAGGCCGGCCAGGACGTCGTGGCGGGCAACGCGCAGATGATGTTCTCGGCCTCGCTCGAGGCCAAGCCGTTCCTCGACGCCAAGAAGACCCGCGCCATCGCGATCTCGAGCCAGAAGCGCTCGCCCGCCTTCCCCGACATCCCGACCATCGTCGAGGTGACGGGGCTCAAGGATTTCGAGGCGGTGTTCTGGCAGGCCATGGTCGTGCCGGCCGGCACGCCCAAGCCCATCGTCGACAAGCTGCAGAAGGCGATCGCCAAGGTCGCGGCCGACCCCGAAGTCGTCGAGCGCTTCAAGCCGATGGGCGTGGAGATCCGTGCGTCGACGCCGGCCGAGTTCAAGGAGTTCCTGCTCAAGGAAGAGAAGCGCTGGACCACGCTGATCAAGGAACAGAACATCAAGCCGGAGTAGGCGCTCGCCTCAGAGCGCCTTTCTCAGGGTGAGATTGAAGCGGCGGCATCCGGTCAGCGGGTGCTCGCCGCTTTTCAATGTCAGCACGCCGTGATGGGCGAGCCGCGACGGCCCGCCCCACACCACCACGTCGCCGTGCTGTAGAGAGACCTTCTTCATCGGATCGGCGCGCTTGGGCCCGCCGAACTGGAAGGTCGCGGGCACGCCGAGCGACACCGACACGATGGGATGGTCATAACTCGCCTCGTCGCGGTCCTGGTGCGGCGACAGCCGCGTGCCGGGCTCGTAGCGGTTGATCAGCCCGGCGTCGGGCAGGAAGCCCGCGTAGCCCGCTTGCGCCGCGGCATCGCGCGCGAGCGCTGAGAAGAGAGCCGGCATCGCGGGCCACGGCCTGCCGTTTTGCGGATCCTCGGCCGTGTAGCGGTAGCTCTTGCGGTCGGTGATCCAGCCCGCGGCGCCGCAGTTGGTCATGGCCACCGACATCTCGAAACCGCCCGGCGTCGTCATGCGGCGGAACGGCGCTTCGGCCGCCACCGCCTCGATGGCCGCCAGCAGCGCGCGGTCGTGGCGCACCGCGAAGCCGCGCAGCAGCACGGCGCCCGGCGCTAGTTCTTCCGTCTCTGCCACACGCTCGAACAGGTCCTGCATGTTTTCGAATTCCAGTCCGCTGCCGGAGCGTAACCCGCGGCGCGCCGCCCTATCTTCCCGCCATCGATCCTCAACGGATGGAGAAGAACATGGCAACGACACTCCGCTACGCAAAGGGCGAAAGCGCGCTCGGTCCGTTCGTCGCCGCGATCTCCGGCCAGGGCCTGGCCATGCTCGAGTTCGGCGAGCTGACGCCCGCGATCCGCGCCGGCCTCGCCGCGCGGTTCCCGGAGGCGACCTTGGTCGAGGACCCTGCGGCGCTCCAGGGCCTGCTCCCCCGGCTCGCCGAGCTGATCGCGCGGCCCCGCAATGATCACGAAATTTTGCTCGACCTCCGGGGCACGGACTTCGAGCTGCGCGTCTGGGAGGCATTGTGCCGGATTCCCGCCGGCAAGACCGCGAGCTACGGCGAGATTGCCGCCCAATTGGGCACGCCGCGGCTGGCACGCGAGGTGGCGGAAGCCTGCGCGGCCAATATGCTGGCGGTGGTGGTCCCGTGCCATCGTGTCGTCAAGAAGGACGGCTCTATCTCGGGCTATCGTTGGGGCTTCCGGCGCAAGCGGGAGCTGCTGGCGCGAGAAGCAGGAGAAAAGAATGAAGATATGGATGGGTATCCTGGTCGTGGCGGCGTCCACCGCGGCACTGCCGATCTCTTCGGCCTGGGCACAGTCAGGTGACGCCTCGCGCGGCCAGCGCGTGTTCAACACGCAGTGCCGCGCCTGTCACACGCTCGAGAAGGACGGCACGCAGGCCACCGGCCCCAACCTGCACAACGTGTTCGGCCGCAAGGCCGGCAACACGCCGGGCTACGAGTCGTCGGACGCGATGAAGGCCTCGAACATCGTGTGGGACGACACGACGATGGCGGAGTACAGCCGCGATCCCAAGGGCAAGGTGCCGGGCACCAAGATGGTGTTCAACGGCGTGAAGAACGCGGGCCAGCTCGCCGATCTCGTCGCCTACCTAAAGGAAGCGACGAAGTAGTTCAGGCCGTCGCGCTGTCGCGCGAGCGCACGTAGACGCTGGCGCCGAGCACCAGTCCCAGCGCCAGCGCGCCGAACGAGACTCGGTAGGCCAGGTCGCCGGCGCCGAACGCCTCGACGATGTAGCCCATGCCGGCCGGCAGCACGGTGAGGCCGAGGCACTGCGCCATGTTCACCGTCGTCACGCCGCGGCCGGCGAGCCGGTCGGGGAAGAGGGCGCGGCCCTGCGCCACGATGGTCGTGCCGAAGGCGCAGAAGAAGCAGAACACGGTGAGCAGCACGACCGCGACCCAGAGCGGCGGCTGCGGCAGCGCCGCCATGACGACCAGCAGGGTCGCGGAGATCGCCACCCCACCCAGCACCACGCGCTTGCGCGAGCGCAGCACGCGGTCCATCGGCCCGTAGGCCAGGATGCCCAGGATCTGCGCCGCGCCCATCGCCAGCAGCACGTTGCCGCGCGCCACCGCGTCGAGCTTGTGCACGTCGTAGAGATAGGGCCCGCCCCACACGCCCAGCACCGTGAGCATCGTGGCATAGGCGAAGAAGTGCATGGCGAGCACCGGCACCAGGCCGGGCGTGGTCCAGACCTCGAGCAGGCCCTTCATGATCTCGGCGAGGCTCTCCTTCTTCGCGGCCGGCGCCGGCTGCTCGGGCGGCCGGTCGCGCACGAAGAGATAGAAGCCGATCGCAACCAGCACAGTGACGGCCGCGAGTCCCACGAAGCCGGTGCGCCAGCCCACCGTGGCCGCCACCCAGGCGAGCGGTGTCGCGGCGGCGAGCGTGCCGATGTTGGAGGCGGCGAACACCCAGGAGAGCGCCGTCGCGAGCTTGGCCGGCGGGAACCAGCGCGAGCAAAGAAAGACCACCGACATGAACGAGGCGGCGCAGCCCACGCCCACGATCGTGCGGCCGGCGATCAGGTCGACCGCGCCCGAGGAGAAGGCGATCACCAGCGCGCCCGCCATGGCGAGGAACGAGAGGGCGGCCACCGTGCGGCGCGCGCCGAACCGGTCGAACCACATGCCGACCGGCACCTGCACCGCGAACAGCGCGAAGAAGAAGGCGCTGCCCGCCCAGCCGAGCTGCCGCGCCGAGAGGTCGAGGTCGCGCACCAGCTCCGGCGCGATCACGCTGTTGGAGACGCGATAGAACTGGCTGAGGCAGGTGACGGCGATCAGCAGGGAGAGCAGGGGCAGGCGCGATGCCATGGGCCCGCTTGCTACCATGAACCCGGGCTGCGTTCCTTCGGCATGGACCGAAGCATGTCCCTGAGCCACCATGCGATACGCGACTGCACACGGAGGAATTGATGCCCGTGATCCAGACCCAGTGCTGCGTGGTGGGCGGAGGCCCGGCCGGCATGATGCTGGGCTTCCTGCTGGCCCGCGCCGGCGTGCGCGTGGTCGTGCTGGAGAAGCACCGCGACTTCCTGCGCGACTTTCGCGGCGACACGATCCATCCCTCGACCACCAACGTGATGGACGAGCTCGGCCTCCTCGACGAGTTCCTGAAGCTGCCGCATCACCGGATCGTCACCTTCTCCGCCCAGTTCGGCGAGGAGCGGGTGAGGATGGTCGACCTCTCCCACCTGCCGGTGCGCTGTCCCTACATCGCGATGATGCCGCAATGGGACTTCCTCGATTTCATCGCCGACCAGGGCAAGCT
>SCVT01000441.1 GCA_004296815.1 Reyranella sp.
GCGGTGTCGTCGGCGACCTGACGGGCTTCGCCGCCGCCGTGCTGCTGCGCGGTGTCGACTTCATCCAGGTGCCGACCACGCTTCTCGCCCAGGTCGACTCGTCGGTCGGCGGCAAGACCGGCATCAACACCCGCCACGGCAAGAACCTGGTCGGCGCCTTCTACCAGCCCCGCCTCGTGGTTGCCGATACGACGGTTCTCGACACGCTGCCGCGCCGCGAGCTGCTGGCGGGCTACGCCGAGGTCGCCAAGTACGGCCTGATCGACGATCCGGCATTCTGGGACTGGTGCGAGACGAATGGTGCGGCCGTGCTGGCGGGCGACGCCAGTGCACGCACCCATGCCATCGAGCAGAGCTGCCTGTCCAAGGCGCGCATCGTGGCGGCCGACGAGCGCGAGACGACCGACCTGCGCGCCCTCCTCAATCTCGGCCATACGTTCGGCCACGCGCTCGAGGCTGAAACCGGCTTCGGCAGCGACCTGCTGCACGGCGAGGCCGTCGGCGCCGGCATGGCGATGGCCTTCGATCTCTCTGCGCGCATCGGCCTCTGCCCGAAGCCCGACGCCGAGCGCGTGCGACGCCACCTCGGCGCGGTCGGTCTGCCGGTTCGCCTGCGCGCCATCGGCGGCGACAACCGGCGCACCTGGGATGCTGCAAAGCTGATCGAGCACATGCGCGGCGACAAGAAGGCCGAAGCGGGCAAGCTCACCTTCGTCCTGGCGCGCGGCATCGGCAAAGCCTTCGTGACGCGCGATGTCGACGAGGGAAGCCTGCGCGGCCTGCTCGACGACGCCATCGCCGCCTGATCCGACATGGAGGGCGATCTCAACCTGGACCTGCCGCTCGGCATCGCCGCGCCGCTGGTGCTGCTCTGCCTGCTGCTGGCCGCCTACCTGTCGGCGGCGGAGACAGCGATCACCGGCGTCTCGCGGCCGCGCATGCACCGGCTCGCCCAGCAGGGCAACAAGCGCGCCGAGATCATCAACGGCCTGCTCGACCGCAAGGACGAGACGGTCAGCGCGGTTCTGCTGGGCAACAACGTGGTCAACATCTTCTCCGCCTCGCTGACCACCGCGGTCCTCACCGACCTGTTCGGCGCGGCCGGCATCGTCTACGCCACGCTGGCGATCGGCGTCCTGGTCGTGATCTTCGCCGAGGTCATGCCCAAGACCTGGGCGCTGCTGCGCGCCGACCGCGTCGCTTTGATGCTGGCGCCGTCGATCGTCGTCACCCTGGCGATCCTCGGCCCCATCGCACGAGGAGTCGCCTGGATCTCCCGCTTCTTCCTCGGACTGATGCGCGTGAAGACCGACCGCGGGCACGATGCCGGCGAGCATGCCGACGTGCTGCGCGGCGCCATCGAGCTGCATGGCGAGGACCTCGCCAACGACGCGGCGCCCGCCGAGAAGGCGATGCTGCGCTCGGTGCTCGACCTCGGCGACCGCACGGTGGGCGATGTCATGACCCATCGCGGCAACGTGGTCCTGATCGACGCCGACCAGCCGACCGGCGCGATCGTCGCCCAGATGCTGGCTGCGCCCTACACGCGCATTCCGCTCTACCGCGGCGAGGCCGACAACATCGTCGGCGTCGTGCACGCCAAGGACCTGTTCCGGGCGGTCAAGGCCGCGGGCGACCCCGACGGCGTCAAGATCGACGGCGTCATGACGCCACCCTGGTTCATCCCGGAATCGACGGTACTGTTCGACCAGCTCGAGGCTTTCCGCGCACGCCACGAGCATTTCGCCATCGTCGTCGACGAGTACGGCGCGCTACGCGGCATCGTGACCCTCGAGGACATCATCGAGGAGATCGTCGGTGACATCGAGGACGAGCACGACGCCATCCGCCGCGGCGTCACCCGGCGCGACGACGGCAGCCTGGTCAGCCAGGGCGACGTGCCGATCCGCGACCTCAACCGCGAGTTCGGCTGGTCGCTGCCCGAAGGCGTCGCCACGACGATCGCCGGGCTGGTGCTGCACGAGGCGCGCCGCATCCCGGAAGTGGGCCAGACTTATGCGTTCTACGGGTTTCGCTTCGAGATTTTGAAGCGCGAGGGCACGCGCATCGCCGAGTTGCGCATCGTGCCGCCCGCCGCCATACAGACCGCCAACTGACCATCATCTGCCAGCCATAGGAACGACCATGCCGCTTCCGCCGCCGGTCGAGCGCCAGCACCTCCATACACGCCGCGTGACCTGCCAGGGCTTCTTCCGCGAGGACGGGCTTTGGGACATCGAAGGGCGCATCACCGACGAGAAATCCTACGAGCACGCCAATGAATGGCGCGGCCCGCTCAAGCCCGGCGACTACGTGCACGACATGTCGATCCGGCTGACGCTCGACCACAAGTTCACCATCGTCGACGTCGAGGCGGTGACCGACAAGTCGCCCTACCGGATGTGCGGCAACATCACGCCAGACTTCAAGAAGCTGATCGGTCTGCGGATCGGCGGCGGCTTCCATCGCCAGGTGCGGGCGCGGCTGGGCGGTGTCCACGGCTGCACGCACATCGTCGAGCTGCTGGGCCCGGTCGCGACGACCGCCTTCCAGACCGTGTCCTCGAAGAAGGCGAGCGAACTCAACCGCGCCCATCGCGCGAAGAGCGGACACGCGCCGAAGATCGGAAGAGC
>SCVT01000442.1 GCA_004296815.1 Reyranella sp.
GCGGAGACGATGGGCCGCTTCGATCCCGGCAGCATCCTGGTGATGCTCGACCGCGGCGACTACTGGCAGTGCGCCTTCGTGATCGCGAAGGGCACGGCGGCGAAGATCAAGGGTGAGGGGATCGAGAAGTTCCGCGCGACCATCGTCCGCCTGATGCCCTTCCTCGCCGACCGCGTGGACGAGATCGCGAGCGTCGACGACCTGAAGCTGCTCACCGTCGGCGTCGACCGGCTGGAGACATGGTGGAAGTCCGGCCTGCTCTGCATCGGCGACGCCGCGCACACCATGTCGCCGCTGGGTGGCGTCGGCGTGAACATCGCCGTGCAGGACGCGGTCGCCGCTTCGAATATTCTCGCGGGCCCATTGCGCGAGAAGCGGCTGGCCGACAGCGATCTCGCCGCCGTGCAGGCGCACCGCATGTGGCCGGTGCGCGCCACCCAGGCGATGCAGATTTTCCTGCAGAACCGCCTGATCGCGCCGACGCTCTCCGGCACGCGGCCGCTCAGGCCGCCGCTGTTGCTGCGGCTGTTCGACCGCTTCCCGCTGCTGCGCCGCATCCCCGCCCGCGTGATGGGCATGGGCGTGCAGCCCGAGCACGTGAAGACCAGGCCGGCGTCGCCGCCGGCCTGATCGTCTGCCTGCCGCCTACTTGACCGAGGCCGCCGCCTTGGCCTGACGCACCGCGAGCGCCAGCGACGCGCCGAGATCGCCCAGCAGCTTGGCGCCGGCTTCGTCGGTGAACTTGCCGTCGGCGAACTTGGTGTGCGCCGCGCCGATCATGATCTCGGGCTTGTTCACCGGCCGTCCGTCGAGGAACACCAGCATCTGGCGCAGGTGATACTGCGCGCGCCCGCCGCCCAGCGGACCCATCGAGGCGCTGAACATGGCGGTCGGCTTGGCGGCGAAGGGCTGCGGGGTCATGCGCGACAGCCAGTCGATGGCGTTCTTCAGCACGCCCGGGATCGAATAGTTGTATTCCGGGGTCGCGAACACGACGCCGTCGGCCTCGAGCATCGCCTTCTGCGCCGCCTGCACCTTGTCGGGGAAGCCCTTGGCCTGGACGTCGGCGTCGTAGAGCGGCCAGTCGCCGATCTCGATCGTCTGGCAGGTCGTGCCGGCCGGCAGGCGCTCGACGAAGGCCTGCAGCGCCAGGCGGTTGAGCGAGGCCTTGCGCAGGCTGCCGCAGAAAGCGACGAGCTTGATCGTATCGGGCATGCAAACGGTTCCTTTGTCAGGGAAATGGCAGACGGCTACATAGGAGGCCGGTTGAATGTTGGCAAACGCCGAGGGCCCGATGATCCGTTTCGAATTGGTGACCAGTACACTCCTGGTGATGGTGCTGGCTCTGTCGCTCGGCGCCCCCGCTGTCGCCCAGAACCAGCCGTCCAACAAATGGGTGATGCATTGCACCCAGGAAGGCGGCCGCGATTGCGGCGTGCAGGCGACCATCGACGGCAACAGCCTGCTCGGCCAGTTCCTCGTCGTGCGCTACTCGGCGGCCTACCGGAAGTTCTCGGTGGTGGGCGACGGCATGGGCCAGAAGGCCAGCATCCAGGTCGACTACAATCCCTTCATCTCGACCAGCATCTGCGGCCAGGGCATCTGCCAGTACGACGACGGCCGGTCGGCGCAGCTCCTCGACCAGATGCGCCGTGGCTCGCAGATCACCGTCCAGCTCCTGCTCCAGGGCACGGAGGCGGGCCCCTTCCAGCAGACGCTGAGCGGCTTCGACAGCGAGCTGCAGAAGGCGCTGGCCGCCCAGCAGGGCCGCTAGCAGACTCTCACGCGATCGTGTCGTAACCCGACCACCTGTCACGACATTACTGTTCGACGGCCGTCGCGCTTCCGCGCCGGCATCGTCGGAGGGATGTCCATGAACACGATCTTCCGTGCCGGCCTCGCCGGTCTCGCTGCAGCCGCAGTGATGTCCGTCGCGCCCATCGCACCAGCCTTCGCCGAGACCCAGACCTACAAGGCCGCCCTCACCGGTGCGGCGCAGGTGCCGCCGGTCACCACCAAGGGCAGCGGCACCATCACCTGCAGCTACGACACCGCCACCAAGAAGCTCACCTGGACGGTGACCTACACCGACCTGAGCGGCCCGCCGACGGCGGCGCATTTCCACGGACCCGCCGCGGCCGGCGCCAATGCCGGCGTCGTGGTGCCGCAGAAGGACGGGCTCGCCAGCCCGATGAAGGGCGAGGCGACGCTCACCGATGCGCAGGCCGCCGACCTGCAGGCCGGCCGCTGGTACTTCAACGTCCACACCGACGCGAACAAGGGTGGCGAGATTCGCGGCCAGGTCGTGAAGGGCATGTAGGAACGGCCCTGCGGAGCTGCCGCCGGCCCCGGCTGGCGGCAGCACGCAGCGGCGTGCGACACTGACGAAACGTCTTCCCGGTTCGGGAGGCAGATCCGCAACGCAACAAAGGCAGCATGTCGACATGCCCGCTCTTGCCACGCTGACGCTCGCCGCCCTCGCCGCCAAGGCGGGCGTCGATATCGATACCCTGAAGTCGTACGAGCGCCTCGGCCTGGTCGCCAAGCCACGCCGCACGGTCAAGGGGCTGCAGCTCTATCCCGGTGACGAGGCGGAGCGCATCGTCTTCATCAAGCGCTCGATCGAGCTCGGTTTCTCGACCGCCGCCATCCGGGAGATGCTGGGCATCGGCCGCCGCCAGGCGATGACCTGCGGCGACATCTACGCCATCGCCGACCGCCAGCTCGCCGACATCCGCCGCCGCATGGCCGACCTCAAGCGGATGGAGGCCGCGCTCGAGCCGCTGCTCGAGACTTGTCCGCGCCGCGGCGGCCTCGCCAACTGCACGATCCTGAACGCCCTGTCCCAGCCTGCCGGGGTTGCCGCCGGGGACTGACCGGCAGGATTGACAGGAACCTATTGAACTCCTATATACGATCCTGCCGAAAGGGAGGATCGCATGGAGCCCGTCTATCAACTGCCGCCCAAGCGGCCCACGCTGGCCCGCCGCAAGTACGATTTCCTGCGCTGCCTGCTGCGCTGGGGCACGACCACCGAGGCGGCGGCGCGGATCGGCGTCGACCGGCGCACCGTCAATCGCTGGCGTGCGGCCGATCCGATATTCGACCGCGACTGCGAGGACCGGCTCGCGTGGCGGCGCGAGGCCATCGTCCTGGCGGCCAGCAACCGCCTGCTGAAGCCCTCGAAGCGGCCGGTCCTGCATCGCGGCTGCCAGATCGGCCATATCGAGCGGGCCAACGACCGCGTGCTGATCGCACTGCTGCAGACCGAGGGCCGCCGCGTGCCCCCGCGGGGCACGGATGTCCCGCTCATGGCGGCAGCGGACATCGGGATGGCGCCGGATAGCGCCCGCGGAACAACGATCTAGGCGGATGTCCCGCGTCGTGTCCCCGTCCTGTTCGATCTTCGCGATGTCCCGTTCTCCAGGACATCGGACATCACTTCTCGCGGCGATAGAGGAAGCAGTTCTCCGCCTTCGGCATCTTTATGCCTTCGTAATAGGTCATCGCCGTCGGCGCCGAGAGCAACAGGGTCGTCGTCTGCGCGCCGCCCGCGTGCGTCCGCGTCTCCTGGATCAGGCGCTTGCCGATGCCCTGGCCCTGGCAGGCCTTGTCGACCGCGAGGTCGGAGAGATAGCAGCAGAAGCAGAAGTCGGTCAGCGAGCGGGCGAAGCCCACCAGCTTGCCGTCCTGGCGCGCCGTCAGGATCAGGTTGGCGTGGGCCAGCATGCGCTCGACGCGGCCGCGGTCGCCGACCGGCCTGTTGAGGCCCGACTTGTTCACCACGTCGATATATTCGTCGGCACCGAGATAATCCTCCCGGGCGTAGACGGTGTTCATCTTGTTCATTGCGTCAACCATCTCCTCAATGCGGCCGAGACCTCGGCCGGTCTTTCCAGCGGCGCCATGTGGCCGCACTCCTCGAACACCACGAGCCGGGAGTCGGCGATGTCCGCCGCCATCTCCTGGGCGCGACCGACCGGCGTCGGCTGGTCCTGGCGGCCGGCCATCACGAGTGTCGGCACCTCGATCTCGACCAGCAGCGGCCGGCTGTCGGCGCGGCCCAGGATCGCGGTCTGCTCGCGGATGAAACCGTCGCCGCCGATCTCGGTCGCCATGTCGAGGATCGGCTGCACGACCTCCGGGTCGTTGGTGCGCGAGGGATGGATGAGCTGCGGCAGGAGCCTCGGATGCACGCCGTGGAAGCGGCCGATCCGGGTCTGCTCGATGAAGTCGTGGCGGCGTTTGCGCGTCTCGGGCGAGTCCGGCGCGGCCTGCGTGTCCATCAGGGCAAGCCGCTCCACGCGCTGCGGCGCGCGGCGGAAGATCTCGAAGGCGACATAGCCGCCCATCGAGAAGCCGCAGAGCGCAAAGGTGGGAGATCGGAAGAGC
>SCVT01000443.1 GCA_004296815.1 Reyranella sp.
CGGCTCCTTGAGCGCGATGGTGAAGGTCTTGTCGTTCACCGCCTTCATCTCGGCGACGAACTCCATCATCTTCTGGCCCATCGCGTCGCGCGCGGCCCAGCGCTTGATCGAGGCGACGCAATCGTCGGCGACGACCGGCTTGCCGTCGTGCCACTCCAGCCCGTCACGCAAGGTGAAGGTCCACAGCTTCTTGTCGGCCGACACTTCGTGCTTGTCGACCATCTGCGGCTTCACCGCGTTGTTCTCGTCGCTCGAGAACAGCGTGTCGTAGACCATGTAGCCGTGGTCGCGCGTGACGTAGGCCGTCGTGAAGATCGGATCGAGGATCGTCAGGTTGCCGGCCTGCACGAAGCGCAGAGTCTTCTTGTTGTCCTGCGCGACAGCACCGCTGGCGCCCAAAAGGAGCGCAGCACTGGCGACCGCGAGGATGCGGCGATTGATCTTGAGCATGTTTCCCTTCCCTCTCGACAGCCGCTGAAGTGCGGCCTTTCTTGAAATCGTTTCCAGAACACTTGCCGGATGATTCTCCGGAGTCAATAGTGACAGGACAATGTATGTGAAAACGTTTCCATGACTCGAGTCGTGACGATCCGGGATGTCGCGAAGGCAGCCGGGGTGTCGCTGAGTTCGGTTTCGCGGGCCTTGAACGGCGGCAAGCACGTCAGCCCCCGCATCGCCCGCGACGTCATCGAGGTAGCGAAGCGGCTCGGCTACCGGCCGGATTTCCTGGCGCGCAGCCTGCGGACCCGCTCGAGCGGGATGGTCGGATGCCTGGTTTCCGACGTCTCCAACCCGCTCAACGCCACCATCGTGCGCGCCGCCGAAGCCAAGCTGCGCGAGGCCGGCTACCTCATGGTGGTGGCCAGCACGGCGAACGATCCCAATCGCGAGCGCGCGGCGGCCGACGAGTTCAGGGGCCGGCGACTCGACGGCATCCTCGTGGCGCCAGGCAGCGGCGCCAACGAAACGATCTGGCGCGAGCTGGCGAGTGGGGCCACGCCCGTCGTCATTCTCGACCGCGACCCGATCGGCGATGACGGCGACCCGCGCTGGCCGGCGGTGCTGGTCGACCATCGCGGCGGGGCGAAGGCGGCGACGCGGTACCTGCTCGGGCTCGGCCACCGGCGCATCGCCCTGCTCACCGCCGACGCCCACATGCGGCCGAGCCGCGAGCGCATCGCGGGCTTCCGCGAGGCCTTCGCCGAAGCCGGCGCCGATCCTGCGGGGGCGCAGCTCTGCATCCAGTCGACACCGATGGACTTCGCGCAGGGCGACACGCTCGCCCTCCTCGGCGGCGAGCGCCGGCCGACGGCGATCATCGCTCTCGGCACCCGCATCCTGGCGGGCGCGCTGCGGGCGGCGCGCGACCTCGGCCTTTCGGTGCCGCGCGATCTTTCGGTGGTATCGGTCGGCGACACCGACCTCGCCGCCATCCACACGCCGGCCATCACGGCGCTGCGCTGGAGCCTCGAACATGTCGGGCATGCCGCAGCCGAGCTGCTGTTGCAGCGGCTGCGTGGCGATATCGCCCAGGCGCAGTCGCGCGCCCTGCTCGAAGTGGATCTGGTGTTGCGCGAGTCCTGCGCCGCACCACGTTGTTCCTGAGGCCTAGGCGGCCTTGATGTTCGATCGCTTGATGTGGTCGAGGTTCTCGCCCTCGATGCGCACCAGCCGCGTGAGGCCGTCACGCTTGGGCGAGTGAACGACGCCGATATCGTAGAAGTGCGCGTCGCCCGGGCGCATCACGTAGCTGACGGTGGGTTCGACCAGCGACGGGGCACCGCCCTCGCCCTTCTTCACGATCTTCCAGTCGGTCATCTCGGTGTCGCCCTCGGCGAGGCCGTAGATCGCCCAGCTCGGACCGTGGTCGTGCGGCGCTCCGTGCGCCGGCTTCTCGTAGACGTGGCCGCAGATGCAGAAACCAAGCTCGGGATCCTGGTACAGGACCTTGCGCGGCTTGCACTGGTCGGCGGTCAGATGCTTGGCGATGAACTCCCTGTCGCCCAGCACGCGCGTGACGAGCTTGCAGACCTCCTGCTTGCCGGCATTGCCGGGATCGGCCTTGAGGGCGGCGCGGATATCCGAGCCGAGCTGCTCGAGCGTGTAGGACATGGTTTCTCCGGACGGGCTTGTGGCGACGGTTGGTCGGAGTTTGGGCCGCCCTCGTCCGGGGCGTCAACCGCGCGCCGCCTTGCCGATATCTGCCATTCGCGGGCATCATGGCCGGCGTGGCACCGACCTTTCTCAATCACTTCTTCTACGAATTCGTCACCCTCTTCGTGATCCTCGATCCCGTCGCCACCATCCCGATCTACCTGTCGGTGACGGCCGGCCTCGACCGCCGCACGGCACTGCGGGTCGCCTTCTATGCGCTGGGTGTCTCCTTCCTGATCCTGCTGTTCTTCATCGTGGTCGGGCAGTCCCTGCTCAGCGCGCTGCACATCCCGATGTCCTCGTTCCAGATGGCCGGCTCGCTCGTCCTGTTGCTGTTCGGGCTCAAGATGGTGCTGGGCAAGGTGACCGAAGAAGCGATGAGCCTGCCGCACGATGCCACGCCGCTGCAGCGCGCGATCTTTCCGCTGGCGGTGCCGGGCATCGCGGGCGCCGGCGCGATCCTGACCGTCGTGCTGCTCACCGACAACAAGGTACGCACGCTCGCCGAGCAGGCGGCGACGACGGCGATCCTGGTCGTGTGCCTTGCGATCTTCTTCGTGATCTACGCCGCCGCCGGCGCAGTGTTCCGGCTGCTCGGCAAGCCGGGTGTCGAGATCGTGAGCCGGGTGTTCGGCCTGATCCTCTCGAGCATCGCCGTGACCGGCCTGATCGTGGCGATCAAGCTCAGCTTCGGGCTGACGTGAGCGATCAGAGCCGCAGCAGCCAGGCCTCGACGACTCCCTTGCCCTTGACCTCGATGCCGCCGCGCGGCTCGAAGACGAACTTGTCCTTGAGCTTCTCGTAGACCGGCCGCGTCACCTGCACCGAATCCGGCAGGCCGCCCGAC